>NZ_JBFNEH010000015.1:0-68399 GCF_040797425.1 Symbiobacterium sp.
GGGTCGGCGGGCCCCCCCCCCCGCCCCCCCGCGGCTGGCGCCCTGGGGGGGGCCCGGGGTCTCCCCCCCCCCGGGGCCGCCGCAGTTCCCCACGCAAGGAAAGCTACTTCGCCAGCCACTCCGCCACCCGGGCCGCCACCTGGGTCGGCGTGAAGCCAAACTTCTCCGCCAGCACCCCGGCGGGGGCGGAGGCGCCGAAGTCCTCGAGGCCGATGGCGAGGCCGTCCCGGCCGATGAGCCGGTACCAGCCGTCCGTCCGGCCCGCCTCGATGGCAGCCAGCCGGCCCACCAGGACCCGGTTGCGGTACTCCTCCGGCTGCCGCAGGAAGAGTTCCACCGAGGGCATCGAGACCACCCGCACGGCGATCCCCTGCCCGGCCAGCAGCTTCTGCGCCTCCAGAGCGAGGCCCACCTCCGAGCCAGTGGCGATGAGGGTGGCGACGGGGTTCTCGGCGTCGGCGATCACGTAGCCGCCCTTCCACACGTCCCGGATCTGGAAGTCCGCCGGGCGGGTGAGGATCGGCACGTTCTGCCGGGTGAGGGCGAGGAGCGTCGGCTCCTTGGCCTCCATCAGGGCGTAGGCCCAGGCCATGGCCGTCTCCACACCGTCCGCCGGGCGGAAGAGCGTGACGTGCGGGATCAGGCGCAGCGACCAGAGGTGCTCGATGGGCTGGTGTGTCGGCCCGTCCTCGCCCAGGAAGAAGGAATCATGGGTGAAGACGAAGATCGAAGGCACCTGCATGAGCGCTGCGAGCCGGATCGGCGGCCGCATGTAGTCCGAGAAGACCAAGAAGGTCCCGCCGTAGGCCCGGAAGCCGCCATAGAGCACCATGCCGTTCACGATGGAGCCCATGGCGTGCTCCCGCACCCCGAAGTGCAGGGTCCGGCCCGCCCACGAGCAGTCGTACTGGCCGATCTTGGCGCAGGGCCCCACGTCGCCGCCGCCCTTGATGCTGGTGAGGTTCGACTCCGCCAGGTCGGCCGAGCCGCCCACCAGGCCGGGCACGAGCGCCGCCGCCCGCTGGATCACCATCTCGGACAGCTTGCGGGTGGCCAGCGGCTTCTCCGTCTTGGCCGCCTCCACCAGCTGCGCGTCCAGGTCGGCCGGCACCAGCAGGTTCTTATGCGCATCCCAGACCTTCGCCTTCTCGGGGTTGGCCGCCCGCCAGGCTTCGAAGGCGGCCTGCCACCGGCGCGCCTCGGCCTGCTTCTCCGCCTTCAGTTCAGCGAAGAAGGTGCGCACCTCGTCGGGCACGTAGAACGTGGGCTCCAGCGGCCAGCCCAGGGCCTCCTTGGTCAGCCGGGTCTCCTCGGGCCCCAGCGGGGCGCCGTGGACCTTCTCGGTGCCGCCCTTGGTGGGCGCCCCGTGGCCGATGACAGTGCGGCAGATGATCAGCGAGGGCTTGTCGGTGACCGCCTGCGCCCGCTCGATGGCCGCCGCGATCGCCAGGTGGTCGTGGCCGTCGCAGTGGTCGACGTGCCAGCCATAAGACTCAAAGCGCTTGGCCACGTCCTCGGTGAAGGCGATGTCGGTGGGCCCCTCGATGGAGATGTCGTTGTCGTCGTAGAGGAAGATCAGCCGGCCCAGCTTCCAGCGCCCAGCCAGCGAGGCGGCCTCGGCGACCACGCCCTCCATCAGGTCGCCGTCGCCGCAGATGCCGTAGATGTAGTGGTCGACGGGACGGAAGTCATCGCTGTTGACCCGCGCGGCCAACATCTCTGCAGCCACCGCCATGCCCACTGCGTGGGCGAAGCCCTGACCGAGGGGACCGGTGGTCACCTCAACGCCCGGGGTGTGGCCGTACTCCGGGTGACCCGGGGTGCGGCTGCCCCACTGGCGGAACGCCTTGAGCTGCTCCATGTCCAGGTCGTACCCGGCCAGGTGGAGCAACGCGTAGAGCAGCATCGAGCCGTGGCCGTTGGAGAGGATGAAGCGGTCGCGATTGGGCCAGTCTGGATTCTCAGGGTCGAAGCGCAGGAACTGGGTCCAGAGCACGAAGGCCATGTCGGCACAGCCCATCGGCGCGCCGGGATGACCCGACTTGGCCTTCTCGATGGCGTCCACTGCCAGCATCTTGATGGTGTTCACGGCAGCCTGCCGCAGTTCCGGAGAGAGGTTGGCAACTCGCACGGCGACGAAATCCTCCTTACCTGGACTGTCTATCCATCTACAGACATTACCTTACCACCACGGAAACCACAAGGGGAAGCCATTCCTGGCTCCCCCCGTAGGATGCGCAATCGTTACTTCCACCTTCCGCCGCCGCCCGAGCCGCGGCCGCCGCCGAAGCGACCGCCGCCGCCCAGGCCACCACCGCCGAACCGGCCCCCGCCACCCACGCCGCCGACGAAGCCTCCCCCGCCGCCAAACCCCCCGCCACCGCCGCGCCGGCGTGCGGCGGCCGCGGCTGCCTCAGCGGCCCGGCGGCGCTCCGCAGCCAGGTGCGCCTGGTAGGCGGCGATCAGCATGCGCGCGCTGCGCAGGGCCGACTCCGCCTCGGCCAGCGCCTGCTCGTACCGTCCCGCGGCCAAGGCCTGCTCGCCGGCGCCCAAGGCCCGCTGCAGGGCCATCGCCGCTGCAGGGTTGAACCGGGTGTGGACCAGGGCGGCGGCCGCCTCGGCCTGCGCCTGCCGGAGCCGGCTCCGCGCCGCCTCCGCCTGCCGGCGGAGATCCGCCACGGCCCGCCGGAGGCTTCCGGCCAGTTCCAGCGCCTGCGCCGCCTGCCGGCCGGCCTTCCCGACGGCGACCGGCCGCACGCCCAGGGCCCGGCGCAACTCGCCCAGGGCGACCTCCACCCGCCGCCAGCGTTCCGAGAGGTCCCGGGGCAGCACCAACCCGTGCTGCGACACCTCCTGCTGCGCCCCGGCCAGCTCGTACTCGGCACGGGCGAGCTGGTCCTGCGCCGCCCGCTCCGCCTCCGCCAGCCGGTCGGGGAGCGCGGTCAGGAGCTTCATGCGCTCCTGCAGGGCGCCCAGTTCCGCCAGCCAGCCGTTCAGCATCCGGTAGGCCTGCAGGTACCGCTGCTCCTCGGGCCGGGTGAGACGGGCCACCTCGTCGAGGCCCGCCCGGGCCCGTCCCTCCAGGTCGGCCAGGGCCGCGGGCAGGTCCCGGACGTCGGCCCAGTCCTCGGCGGCATACCGCCCGGCCAGTTGCTCGAGGATCCCCCTTGCGGCGGCCTGGTCGGCGCTCAGGCGGGCCACCCCTTCCGTCAGCGCCTGGCGCCGTGCGGCATACTGCGTCACCGCCTCCCGGTAGCGGGTGAGAATCGCCCGCACCTCGTCCAGGGCGGCCTGCCCACTCTCCAGGGCCTTCTGGGTCCCCGCCACGTCGCCCGTGGGCAGCCGCTGGGCGGCGGTCGCCTGGTGCCGCAGGGCCCGCTCCAGCGCGGCGGTCGGATCCTCCTCGACGAAGCGGAGGCCCAGGCTCACACGGGTCTCGGCGATCTCGTCGCGGGCCTTCTCGCTGTCCTGCCGCTGCGCCTCGAGCGTCTGTTGCTGCTCGCTGAGCTTCGCCACGTCGGTGCCGATGCCCCGGAATGCCTCGGCGGCCTCCCGGACCAGGCGGAGCGCCCGCACCGGATCCTCGGCCCGGGCCTCGTCCGCGTCGCGCTGCGTCCGTGCGGCGGCGGCCACCCGGTCATGCAGCCGGGTAAGGGCCCAGCCGGTGCGGCCCTGCAGGTCGGCGATGCCCTTCTCGGCGGTCTGGCGGAGGCCTGCGGTCGTCGCCGCATCCCCTTCCCAGGCGTGGATGGCCTCGGCAACCGGGGCGAAAGCCTTTTCCGCCTCGCCGTGGGCGGCTGCCGCTTCCTCGTAGGCGGCCCGCACCGCCGCCAGCGCCCTGGCCGCGGCGCGGAACCGCCAGCGGCGGGCAAACTTCTCCGCCTCGGCCAGCCGCTCCCCGCCGCGGCGGTAGGCGTCAAAGGCCCGGTCCGCCGCCTGTGCGGCGACCTCGACGTGGCCGCGGGTCTCCTCGCCGTCGTAGTTGCGGGCGAGGGGCAACTCCTGCTCGTGCATCTTCACCAGGCCGGCGACGAAGCCGTCACGGATCGCCAGGCACTCCCGACGGGCCCGGCGGTAGCGCAGATAGAAGGAAAGCTCCATGAGTGCGGCAGCCAGCGCCACGAGACCGGCCAGCAGGGCGGTCACCACGCCCGGCTGCACCGTGCGGCCCGGCGCGGAGCCACGGGATGTGGGGGGCTGGGCCGGTGGGGTGCCGCCCGTCGACGGTGCGGGTCGCGTGGTGCCGGTCGGCGGCGAAGGACTGGTGGTGCCCGGGGCGGGCGAAGGCGCAGTTGTTGCCGCCAGCGCCTCGATGCGGTCCGCCGCGGCCTCGATGGCCCCGGCGATGTCGCCGTCGCCCGCCCTGGCGACAAAGGCATCGAAGATGTCCCGGTTGGCGTAGTAGTCAAAGCCCCGCCCCGTCGCCTGCCGGATGGCCGCCTCAACGGGGCCGTTCTGCCAGACCCGGAAGTCAACGAGCCCCTCCTCCATGGCGATGGTGATCAGCACGGCGTCACGGGGCACGTCGGCCAGCAGGTCGTTGGCCATCTCCTGGAACCGCGCCTCGGCGTTGGCCGGCTCGCCCTCGGGGAACGCCGCCCCCAGGATGATCACCCGGTAGGTAAAGCGCCGGCCCGACAGGGCGTCCTCCAGCGCGGCCAAATCCGACTCGGAGAGGGCGCCCGAGCGGTCGTCCACCACGCCTCCGGGGCTGGTGGCCGCCAGCACCGGCGATGCGATCAGAAACAGCATGGTCACCAGAGACAGCATCAGGGCAAGCATACCGGCGCGGGTAGATCGCTTCGCCAATCGGATCGCCCTCCTTACGGGTTAGCATTCGCTGCGGGATGGATGCGCACCTTCGCCCTTAGTAGAGTTGGTGCGGGGGGGAAATGGTTCTGCCGGCAACGCAGGGATCCGGGCAATCGATGACGGCCTCCCGTCGCGGGGCAAGGCGGCGTGACCGGCGGCGTGCACCGGGACGGGTCGGGAGGTCACCGCGGCCCGCCTGCCGGAGCCGCAACGGTTCTGCCCATCGCGTAACATCAAGTTGGGCTGGGCAGGAACGCGGAAGTTGAAATAGTAAAGACCTCCCCTGAGTGACCCGACACTCAGAATCCCAAAGGATTCCATGGGGGAGGTCCTATGTTCAAAGTAACGGATTTGGTGACGTCCTTCAAGGATCTTGTTCAGTGGCTGCTCGTGAAGCTGGCAGAAGACTTGTGCCGGCAGGTGGAGTCGGTTCTGGAGGAGATTGAGAGCCAGTACAAGCGGGACGAGAGCCTGAAGGGTTGGGAGTCCATCGGGCAAAGGGAGCGAACGCTGGTCAGCCTGTTCGGGATGGAAATTCGGTTTCGGCGCCGAGGATACCGGAGACGGCAGCCGGACGGGAAGTGGGCGTACCGTTACCCGCTGGACGAAATGCTGGGATTGTTGCCAGAGGAGCGCTTTTGTCCTCTGGTGCAGGAACTGGCGGTTGATCTGGCTACCAAGATGTCTTTCCGCGAAGCAGCCAGCTGTTTGCAGGAGCGCTTCGGGATCCCTGTCAGCCACCAGGAGATACATCGCTGGCTGCAGGAAGCGGGGCAAGACCGGGACCGGGAGTTCCGGGAAGAGGTGCAGGCGGTGTTTGAACGCGGTCAGGTCCTGGAGGGCGAGGGCCGCGGTGCGGATGCGGTGGTAATCGAGGCAGATGGCATCTTCTTGCCGCTACAGAGAGAACAGCAGAAAGTGATGGAGTTGAAACGGGGCGTGATGCACGAAGGGTGGGAAGCGGAAAGCCCCAGCGGCACACGCCATCGGTTGGTGAACAAGGCGGCATGGGCCGGATTGCTCCCGACGGAAGAGTTTTGGGAGCGCGGTCAGATTCGTTTTGCGCAGCGGTACGACTCGGAGAAGGTGGGTCGGGTGGTTGTCAACGGGGATGGAGCGGAGTGGATCAAGCGGGCAAAGCAGTACTTTGCGGATGCAGAACTGTACTTGGACCGCTTCCACCGGAACCGGGCGATTCGGGAAGCGTTGGGCTTTTCACCGGAGCTGGTCAGGCGAGCCTTGAAAGCGGTCGGCCAGCAGGATCTGAAGGCTCTGCAGCAGGTGCTGTCAGAAGGTCTGGCGACGGCCCCCGGGGAGGAAGAGGCACGGCGCGTACGAGAACTGCGACGGTACTTGAAGGCGAACTGGGCTGGACTGCTGGACTGGCGCAGTGGTCCGCAGCCTGTACCGGAAGGGGCAAGAGGGCTCGGCGCGTCTGAAGCAGAGATTAACCACGTCCTGGCGGTGCGGATGACGAAGCGGGGGATGAGCTGGCGAGCGACAGGTGCGCACCACATGGCGCCACTGCGCTGCCTGCACGCAGAAGGACATCTCAGGGCCTGGTTGGCGGTATGGCAGAAGCGGCGCTGGCCAGCGATTCAAGCCGTTGATCGCCGCCATGCTCCAAGCCGGGTGATTGAGAAACTGTCGACAACGGATCCAACGGAGTGGCTGGCGGCCCGTATGCCGCTGCTGGCGACTGCGGCCGGGAACAGCGAACTGGGGCGCAGCCTGAAGCAAATCGCTCGGTGTGTACCTACTTCCGAGTTGATCCCGCGTAGCCAGCCGATGCCGTGGAGAACACCGGCGCGGTCCGAGGGGCATGCAAGCGCGTGAGAAACCCCAGTCGACCGGTGTTTGGGGAAGTGTTTTTGTGCCTAGGCGAACTCAACTGGGTGCGAATCTGTGACTCTGGGAGAGGTCTGGACCCCACTTACCGTTGACAGCTACCGTTCTGCCTGCCAGCGTTGACTTCCCTTTCCCCCGGCGCTAGAATGGAGCCAGACTTCGCAGAGGAGGGGTTCGTGATGATCTGGATCGCCGGGCGGCTGCGCAGCCTGGGCTCCGTTCATACGCCCTCTCCGGCGCGCCCTCGGTAGCCATTGCCTGGCACAGGCAAGCGATGCGGCCGCGGCCCTGGTGAGGGCTGCGGCCTTGTTGTGTCTGTGCGCGTGCGCCGCAGCCCCGCCGTCCGCCGGCCGCCCGACGGCCCCGGAGAGCAGAATCCATCACGCACGACAAGGAGTGGCCACGCATGACAGAGAATCGACTGCGAGACCGGACCGCTACCGCCTTCCTGGTGGCCCTGGAGCTGCCCGCCCGCCAGCGGGGCGGCTGGAGCGCGGCCGAGTCGCTGGACGAGCTGGAGCGACTGGTCGACACGGCCGGGGCCCGGGTGGTGGGCCGGGAGATCCAGAGCCGGCCGGCGCCCGACGTCGCCACCTACATCGGCAGGGGCAAGGCTGAGGAGGTCGAGCTGCTCCGCCGGGAAATGGAATTTGACTTCGTGATTGTCGACGACGAGCTCACCCCCGTGCAGCAGCGCAACCTGGAGCGCATCATCGACTGTCAGGTAATCGACCGCACGGCGGTGATTCTGGACATCTTCGCGCTGCGCGCCCGCACCCGGGAGGCCAAGCTCCAGGTGGAACTGGCGCAGCTGAGCTACCGGCTGCCGCGCCTCACCGGCAAGGGCATCGAGCTCTCCCGCCAGGCGGGCTCGGCCGGGGGCGTCTTCAACCGGGGCCCCGGCGAGACCAAGCTGGAGGTCGACCGTCGGCGCATCCGCGACCGCATGGCGGCCCTCAGGCGGGAACTGGAAGAGATCAAGGCCCACCGCGCCCGGCTGCGGGCGGAACGGGCCACCTCGGCGATTCCGGTGGTGGCGCTCACCGGCTACACCAACGCCGGCAAGTCCACCCTGCACCGGGCCCTGGCAGGCTCGGACGTGCTGGCCGAGGACCGGCTCTTCGCCACGCTGGATGCCACCACCCGCCGGGTCGAACCGGCGGAGGGTGAACCCTACCTGCTGGTGGACACGGTGGGCTTCATCCACAACCTGCCTCACGACCTGGTGGCGGCGTTCCGCTCCACGTTGGAGGAGGTGAACCAAGCCGACCTGCTGCTGCACGTGGTGGATGCCGCCCACCCCAAGCGGGAAGAGCAGATGCAGACCGTGCAGGCGGTGCTGAACGACCTGGGTGCGGGAGACAAGCCCACGCTGGTGGTCTACAACAAGGCTGACCTGGTGGATCCGGCCGAGATGGAGCACCTGCTGGCCTCCACCCCCGGCGCCGTGGCCGTGGCCGCCGCCCTCGGCCAGAACCTGGACGGGCTGCAGCGGGCGATTCAGCAGGCCTTGCAGGCGCGCCGGGTAATCGTGGAGGCCGTCATCCCCTACGCAAAGGCCGCCTGGCTGGCGTGGGCCCACGAGCGGGGACAGGTGCTGGCCGAGGAGCACCGGGAGGACGGCACGTACGTCCGGGTAGAACTGGAGAAGGGTCTGGCGGCCCGGTTGCGGGCGGCGCTGGGCCAGTGACCACAGACAGAATGCGACCCGGGGCCCCGCGGCCCCGGGTTCCTGCTTCAGCTCGCCGCCTTCACGGCGAAGCCCTCGTAGCCTTTCGCCGCCACGTCGTCGCAGATCTGGCGGTAGTTGCCCACCCCTCCCACATAGGGATAGAAAATGCGGGGCTTGCCGGGGATGTTCGCCCCCACATACCAGGAGTTGGCCTTCGGGTAAAGCGTCGCCTCGGCCACCTCGGTGACGTGCCTCACCCAGCCCTCCTCGGTCTGCTCCTCCGCTTCGATCACCTGCAGGTCGCGCTCCCGCATGTGCCGGATGCAGTCGGTGATCCAGTCCACGTGCTGCTCGATGGAGACCGGCATGTTGCTGAGCACCGACGGGCTCTGCGGCCCCGTAATCATGAACATGTTGGGGAAGCCGGCCGTGGCCAGGCCGAGGTAGGTGCGGGGGCCCTCCGCCCACTTCTCCCGGAGTGAGAGGCCGTTTCGGCCGCGGATGCCCATGCGCAGCAGGCTGCCCGTCATGGCGTCGAAGCCCGTGGCGAAGATGATGGCGTCCAGCTCATACTCCGCCTCGGCCGTGCGCAGCCCCGTGGGAGTAATGGCGACGATCGGTGCGCGGCGCACGTCCACCAGGGTGACGTTCTCCCGGTTGAACGCCTCGTAGTAGCCGTGCTCCAGCGGCGGCCGCTTGGTGGCGAAGGGGTGGTCGTAAGGCATGAGCAGTTGGGCCACCTGCGGCTCCTTCACCACTTGCCGGATGTGGTTCCGGATGAACTCGGCCGCGGCGGCGTTGGACTCCTGGTTCACCGTAAGGTCATTGAAGGCGAAGAGGAACCAGAAGCCGCCCTTCTCCCAGGCCTGTGCAAAGATCCGCTCCCGCTCCTCGGGCGAGACGGCCATGGCCGACAGGTCCGGCGGCACCATGTAGTGGCCGGCCGGGGACCGGCGGGCGGTCTCCCACACCTCGTCGTACTTTGCCTTCACCTCCCGAATGAACTCCGGGTCCAGGGGCCGGTTGCGGCCGGGGATGGCGAAGTTTGGGGTGCGCTGGAAGACGTAGACGTGCGCCGCCTCCCTGGCCACCTCGGGCAGCACCTGGATGCCTGTCGCCCCTGTGCCGATGAGGCCCACCCGCTGGCCGGTGAAGTCCACCTTCTCGTGCGGCCACTCGCCGGTGTGATACCACTTGCCCTGGAACGACTCCAGCCCGGGGAAGTTCGGGATGTGGGCGGCGGAGAGGCAGCCTACCGCGGTGATGAAGAACCGGGCGGTGGTCACCTCGCCGTCGTCGGTCTGGATCTCCCACAGGTTCTTCTCCTCGTTCCAGGCGGCCGCGGTCACCCGGGTGTCGAACTCAATGTCCCGACGCAGGTCGAACCGGTCTGCCACATGCTGCAGGTACCGCAGGATCTCGGGCTGGGCCGGGTACCGCTCCGACCACTCCCACTCCTTCAGGAGTTCCTTGGAGAAGGAGTAGCAGTAGACGTGGCTCTCCGAGTCACAGCGGGCGCCGGGGTACCGGTTCCAGTACCAAGTGCCGCCCACGTCGCCGCCCGCCTCGAAGACCAGGGTCGAGAGGCCCAACTCCCGCACGCGGTAGAGCATGTACAGCCCCGAAAAACCGGCACCCACCACCACGGCGTCGAAGTGCCGCATGTTCCGGTCCCCCCTTCCCAGGCCGCGCCTCTACTCGGCGGCGAAGGCCAGACGCAGCTGGGCCGCCGCCTCCTCCAGCGCCTGCCTGCCGGCCGGCATGGCGTCCAGCAGGGTGCAGAAGCCGTGGATCTGGCCCAGGAACCGCTTCACCGTGACGGTGTTGCCGGCCGCTGCCAGCTTCTGTGCGTAGGCCTCGCCCTCGTCCCTGAGCGGGTCGAACTCGGCGGTGATGACGAAGGCCGGGGGCAGATCGGAGGCGTCCGCCACCTGCAGCGGGGAGGCCCGCCAGTCCTTCCCGTCGGCCTCGGTGCCCAGGTAGTGGTTCCAGAACCACTGCATCATGGCCGTGGTGAGGAAGTAGTCCGCCCCGTTCTCCCGGTAGGACTGGGTCTCGAAGTTGTGGTCGGTCACCGGGTAGATGAGCACCTGGTAGGCGATCTGCGGATAGCCCTTCTCCCGGGCCATCAGCGAGACCACCGCCGCCAGGTTGCCGCCGGCGCTGTCGCCCGCCACTGCGATACGCCGCGGGTCGCCGCCGAAGCTGCGGGCATTCTCGGCCGCCCAGGCCGTGGCGGCGTAACAGTCCTCCGCGGCCGCCGGGAACTTGTGCTCCGGCGCCAGCCGGTAGTCCACCGAGACCACGATCGCCCCGGCCCGGTTCGCCAGCAGCGCACAGGTGGCGTGCACCGTGTCCGGGCTGCCGATCACCCACCCGCCGCCGTGGAAGTACAGGAGCACCGGGAACGGGCCCTCCCCGGCGGGGGTGTAGATGCGGACCGGAATCTCCCCGGCAGGCCCGGGAATCGTCCGGTCCACGATGCTCGCCACCGGCTCCACCTCGGCGTGGGCGCTCAGCTGCGCGGCCATCGCCCTCGCCTCCGCCGGCGGCAGGTCGTTCAGCGCCGGGCCACCCACCTCGGCCAGCTGCTTCAGGAAGGCCTCGGCCTCCTTGCTCAGCGGCATGCGTCTCCTCTCCCTTCTTCTCCGTCATCGGGCGTGGTGGTGGACACGCCCGGTACACAGATATGCGGTGGCAATGGCGGAAATTCGTGGGAAACGCCGCCCACTTTGACCGTTGCGGAGGTCGGATTTATACTCAAACTATGCAACGTTTTAAGGAAGGAGCATACGCGTGAAAACATACATCGCCCTGATGCGACACGGGGTGACCGACTGGAACTACGACGGCCGGGCCCAGGGGCATACCGACATTCCCCTCAACGCCGAGGGGAAGTGGCAGGCGGAAGCGGCCGGCGCCCGCCTGGCGACGGAGCACTGGGACGCGGTCTACAGCAGCGACCTGGTGCGCGCCCGTGAAACCGCGCTGGCGCTCTGCCGCCGGACCGGAAACGAACTCATCACCGACCCGCGGCTCCGGGAGCGGTTCATCGGCCCTGCGGAGGGTCTGACCAAGGTCGAGCGGGACGTGCTCTGGCCCGGGCTCTCGCTGGGGGAGATTCCCGGCGTCGAGTCCAACGAAAAGCTGGCGGAGCGGGGCGAGGCGATCTTCACCGAGATCGCCCGGCGGCATCCGGGCCAGCGGGTGCTCATCGTGACCCACGGCGGGCTGATCGCCCATTTCCTGCAGCGCGCCGTGGGCGCGCCGATCGCGATCGCGCGCAACACAGGCGTCATCCCAATCGTCTATGACGGGCAGGGGTTCACCCTGGCCGGAGAACAGGATTACCGCCACCTGCTGATCGACGGGGTGGAGTACAGCGGCGAGAAGCACCGGCTCCTGGGGATCGCCCGCGCGGGCGGGCTGCCGGGGATCGGGCTCGATCACGCCGAGGCCGAGCGCATGATCCTTTTCTCCTCCGCGGTGGAGTCCGCGTGGGTGGACGACCGCCTGGTGGGCTACGCCCGGGCCTTCACGGACCGGGTACGCTACGGCTACATCGACTTGCTTTACAGCGCCCCGGGATACGGCCGGACGGGCGAGATGATGCGCCGCCGGCTGGCGGAGCGCTTCCCCTCCGTGCGATTCGAACTGGTGGCCCGGCGGACGCAGAAGGCCACCGGCGCCTGAAGGAGTGCACCCTCACGCGACCGGCTGCCCGCTTCCACCGGTTGCAGCAACTCGGGAGGTGGAGCCTGTGTCGCACTCGACAGACGGAACCAACCGGCGGCGGGCCAGCCGCCGACCGGTGAAGATTTCGTGGCGGCGGTGGGCGCGCCGCGCCGTCCTGGCAGGCGCGCTGGCCGCCGCTGCATGGCTTCTGTTCTGCATCGTCTCCGCACTCGTCGCCTTCGCAGCCCTGCCCTGGGGCGGGCTGGCGGCGGGACAGCCATCGGTGGTCTACGCGGCGGACGGCAGCGAGATCGGACCGCTCACTGCCTACGCCTACCAGGTTCCGGTCACCCTGGACGAACTCCCGCCCGCCGTGGCCCAGGCCTTCGTGGCCTCGGAAGACATCCGCTTCTACCAGCACCACGGCGTGGACCCTCGGGGCATCGCCCGGGCGATCATCACCAACCTGCGGGAGCGGGCCATCGCCGAGGGCGGCAGCACCATCACGCAGCAGGTGGCCCGCAACACGTTCCTCACCCAGCGCCAGACGCTGACCCGCAAGGTCCGCGAGGCCGTGCTCGCCCTGCTGCTGGAGGCGCGCTTTGAGAAGGATGAGATCCTCGCCCTCTACCTGAACCAGCTCTACATGGGCCACGGCACCTACGGTGTGGGCGCCGCCGCCCGCCTCTACTTCAACAAGGACGCGTCCGAACTCACCCTGGGCGAGGCGGCCACGCTCGCGGGCATCGCCCCTGCGCCCGAAGCGTTCAGCCCGCTGCGGGATCCCGAGGCGGCCCGGGTGCGGCGCGACGCCGTCCTGGACCGCATGGTGGCCGCCGGTTACCTCACGCCGGAGGAGGCGGAGGCCGAGAAGGCGCAGCCGCTCGCCGTGTCGCAGGGCGAGGTGGAGCCGGCAGCCTCCCACCCCTGGTACATGGACGAGGTGCGCAGCGAGCTGCGCGAGCGCTTCGGCCTGAAGGCGGAGCAGGTCGCCCTCATGGGCCTGCGCATCCACACCGGCATGGACCCGGTGCTGCAGGAAGCGGCGGAGGCACTGCTGGCCGAGCGCATCTTCCCGGCCAACACCCCCGACGGTGTGGAGGCGGCCTTCGCCGCGGTGGACCCGCGCAGCGGCGACGTGCTGGCCCTGGTGGGCGGGCGGGAGTACCCGCCCGGCGGCGGCCTGAACCGGGCCAGCCGGGGCCGGGTGTCGCCGGGGTCGGTGCTGAAGCCGGTGGTGGTCTACGCCCCGGCCATCGAGTACGCCGGGATGACGCCTGAGAGCACCGTGCTGGACGAACCCCTGAACGTGAACGGCTGGGAGCCGCAGAACTGGGACCACCAGTTCCGCGGCGAGGTGACCCTGCGGGAGGCGGCCCGCCTTTCCCTGAACATCCCGGCCATCCGGCTGATGGACCAGGTGGGCGTGGAGCGGGCCCGGGCTTTCGCCAAGCGCCTGGGCATCCCCGTCACGGACGCGGACCGCGGCCTGACCCTCGCCCTGGGCGCCATGGCCGAGGGGGTGAGTCCGCTGGAACTGGCCGGCGCCTACCAGGCCTTCGCCAACGGCGGAACCTACCGCACCCCGCACCTGATCACGATGGTGGAGACCGCCGACGGCCGGGTCCTGCGCGGCCGGGAGGTCCGAGCCCGGCAGGTGATGCGGCCGGAGACGGCCCACGCGGTGACCGACATGCTCACCACCGTCGTCCAGCAGGGCACGGGCACCGGTGCGCTCCTCGACCGCCCCATGGCCGGCAAGACCGGCACTGTGGAGCTGCCGCAGGGCGACGCGTTTGCGGGCCTCTCAGGCAACTCGGCCGCCTGGTTCGTGGGCTACACGCCGGACGTGGTCGCCAGCGTCTGGGTGGGCTACGACCAGGTGGACCCGACGCACTACCTGCCGCCCGAGGTGAACGGCTCCACCTACCCCACCTGGATCTGGCGGCAGGTCGTGGGCACGGCGCTGGCGGGCCGGCCGGTGCTCGCCTTCCCCGGCCCTGACGGCGGGGCTCCACAGGTCGTGGAGTCGCCGGTGCAGGAGGAACCTGCGGAACCCGCAACGCCCGAGCCGCCGGCGGAGGAGCCGGCGCAGCCGGTGCTGCCCGCGATCGTGGACCTTGCGGCCTCCCCCGGGCCGCAGCCCGGTTCCGTCAACCTCACCTGGCGGGCCGAGGGCGGCAACGCGGCGGCCGCGGGGGCTCAGTTCCGGATCCTCCGCAGCAGTGCGGCCGCAGCGGCCGCGACCGAGGCCCAGGTGGTGGCCACGGTGGCCGGCCCGCCCTTCCTGGACGTGCTGGCCGAGCCCGGCATCTACGTCTACTGGGTCGTGGCGGTCGACCCCGCCACCGGTGCGATGGGCCAGCCCTCCGCCCCGCTTCCGGTGGAGGTGCGGATGGAGGAGCCCGGCGGCGAGCCGCCCGGTCCGGGCAACGAGGGCCCCGAAGAGCCGGGGGAGGAAGAGCCCGGCGACGTGGGGCCCGGTGGAGAATCCGGCGGTGAGGAACCGGGCGAGCCGGGGGAGGAGGAACCCGTGACTGGGGAGCCGGGCAGCGGCGAGCCGGGCCCCGAGCAGCCCGCGAACGGGCACCCAAGTGGTCGAGAGGCGGGCGAGGGGACTCCCGACGAGGGCACGCCCGCTGAAGGGGCCCGGGCGGGCGGCTCCCCCGGTCAGGGGCCGCAGCAAGGAGGAACTCCGGGTAACGGAGGCTCCGGCACTGAGCCCGGCGAGAAAGGCCCCGGCAGCGAAACCCGCTGAACGCGCAGGAACCCGGCGGTAACGTTCCGCCGGGTTCCGCGCGCGTGACCTGGTCCGCCCGTAGCCTAACCCTTCACCAGCGAGAGCCGCACCCCCAGGGTGTGCGCCGGATCCACCTGCACCGTGCCGGAAGGCAATCGGTTGACGGCCACGCCCCGGACTTCCAGTTGATCGGCTGCGGCGGCGGTGTCGGGAACGGTGATGGCGATGCTGTGCACGCCGTAGCCGCGCTCGGCCACGAAGGATGCCACCGGGCTATCGGCGCTGCGGGGTGCGATCACCTCGATCAGCCCCCGCTTCAGCGGGAAGAAGATCCGGTCGGCCTGCCGGCTCGGGCAGACCGACGGGCCGCCCTCCGGCTCCAGCCCGTAGCCGTCCCGGAAATAGGCCACCCCCTCCTCCAGCGTGGGGAAGGCGAAGGCGAGCCGGTTGATAGCGCCGTACTGCAACGGGTGCGGCAACAGGTCGGAATCCCCTGCGAGCTTCCGCCGCTTCTCCTCCCCGTCGCTGTCGTGCTGGATCAGGAAGGGATTGACCGCCCTTCCGCCTGCGACCCGGAACGCCCTCCAGGTGCGGCTCCGCCCGCCAGGGGTGACCAGTTCCCCGTCCCAGGGCTCCTCCGGTCGCAGCGGCGTGATGCCCTCGTCCATCCGACCGCGGAAGGCGGCCAGGTCGGCCTCCAGGTCGTCGCTGGCCAGGGCGAAGGTGAAGAGCCCCGGCCCGAAACGGTCCAGGTGGTCCACCAGTGCCGGCCAGGCTGCCGCAGGGTCCCGGACGGCGATGAGCTCCAGGTACTCCGGGTCCAGCACCGCCAGCCGGTTGGCGGTGCCGCGCCCGGGATGCTCTCCGCCCGCCGTGATGAAGAACCGGAGCCGGCGGTAAAGGTCCGCGGCCTCATCCAGATCGCGCACTGCAATCAACACGTGGTCGATGTGCGTGATCGCCATAACACGACCCCCTTGTTACAGAATCTCTGCGGCGGAAGCCCGCCGGGCGAGCGCCGCCCGCGCGGGGCTCCGAAGCACGGCATCCTCCATGGGCGGGTTGTGCAGGCCGGCCCGCACATCCCGGTAAAGCCGCTCCAGCGGCAGTTGACGGGAGAGCCCGGCGATGCCCGCCACCCGCATCGCCCGGTCGACGACCTGCAGGGCGAGGTTCACAGCCAGCACCTTGGCGGCCCCGAGCAGGGGCACCAGGTCGCCGCGCCGCCCCGGCTCCGCGTCCCACCGGTTGGCCACCGTGTAGAGGGTGGATCCGCCCGCCAGCAGGTCGACCTCGTTCTGACCCAGCAGAGCCTGGATGTGGGGCTGGTCGGCGATGGGACCCGGCAGCGAGTTGGGCCGGCGGTTCCGGGCATACGCCAGGGCGAAGTCCTGGGCGGCCCGGGCGATGCCCAGGTAGACGGCGGGGATGTGCAGGGCCCAGCCGGCGCCCGCCCCCATGCCCACCTGGCAGGTGCTGCCGGGGCCGAACTCCTCCAGCAGGTCGTCGTCCTCCACCGTCACGTCCTGCAGGATCAGGTCATGGCTGCCCGTGGCCCGCATGCCCAGCGCGTCCCAGGTCTCCGCGACGGTCACCCCCGGGCTCTGCATCCGCACGAGGAACCATCCGCCCCGGTCGGACCCCTCGAAGCTGGCCGAGACCACGGCATAGTCGAGGGCCGGTGCCAGCGAGGTGAAGGACTTGCGCCCCGTCAGAATCCAACCGCCGGGCGCACGCCGGGCGGTTGTGGTCGGCCGGCCGCCCCGGGACGGGCTGCCGGTCTCCACCTCGCTGGCGGCGGAGTTGATCAGGGCCCCCCGCTCTGCCACGGCGCGGAAGATTCGCTCGGTCGCGTCAGCGGGCCAGGCTCGCGTCTCGGCCAGCTTCCCGACCACGGCCAGGTGCCAACCAACGGCGAGGGCGGTGGCACCGTCGCCCCGGGCGAGTCGCTCCTGCGCCAGCAGCATCTCGGTCAGGTTCGCCCCCTCGCCGCCCCACTCCGCGGGCACGGTGAGGCGGGTGTAACCGGCCGCCTTCAGCTCGCTGAAGTTCTCAAAAGGAAACGTGTTCTCGCGGTCATACAGGGCGGCCCGACCGGCGAACCGGTCAGCCAGTTCGGCGGCCAGGGCGACGAACCGCCGCTGCCGCTCCGTCTGCACGAACAGGTCTTGCTCCGCAGCCGTCACGGCGGGTACTCCTCCCCGCCAGGTCTGCTCCGTCATGCCGACCGCCCTCCCAGATAGGCCTGCTCCACCAGCGGGTTGCCGATCAGTTCGGCCGCGCTCCCCTCCAGGCGAACCACCCCGTTCTGAAGCACGTACCCCCGGTGGGCGATCTGCAGGGCGGCCCGGGCGTTCTGTTCGACCATGAAGATGGTCGTCCCGCGGGCGTTCACCTGCCGGATCAGCTCCAAGACCCGGTCCACCCAGAGCGGCGACAGGCCCATCGTCGGCTCATCCATGCAGAGCAGGCGGGGGCGACCCATCAGGGCCCGGGCCATGGCCACCATCTGCTGCTCGCCGCCCGAGAGCGTCCCCGCAACCTGGGAGAGCCGCTCCTTCACCCGCGGGAACAGTTCCAGCATGGCCTCATAGTCGGCCTGCACCTGCTCGCGGTCGGTACGGGCATAGGCGCCCATCAGCAGGTTCTCCCGCACGGTCATGTACGGGAAGAGCCTCCGGGCCTCCGGCACCGACCCCAACCCCCAGCGGATGCGGCGGGGCGTGGACCAGGCGGTGGCATCCTCCCCGCCCAGCAGCACCCGGCCCCGGCGGGGCCGGACCAGGCCCAGGATCACCTTCATGGCGGTGGACTTGCCCGAGGCGTTGCCCCCGAGCAGGCAGGTAATCTCGCCCTCCCGCACGGTCAGGTTCACGTCAAAATGCACCTGCACCGGTCCGTAGAAGGTGTCGACCCCCCGCAGCTCCAGAATCGCCGTCACGCGCGGTCCCCCCCTTCGGTGCACCGCCGCCCGTGCGGCCCACGTAGGCCTCCACCAGGCGCCGGTCGGCCCAGACCGTCTCGGGCGTGCCCTCCACCAGCACCTGACCGGCCTCCAGGGCCACCACCCAGTGCGCCACGGCGCTCACCAGGTCCAGCTTGTGCTCGATGAGGAGGATGGCGTGGCCCCGGGCCTGCAGCCGCCGGATGAGCTCGGTCATCTCCTCGGTCTCGGTGGGGTTCATGCCCGCGGTGGGCTCGTCAAGCAGCAGGATCTTGGGGCGGAGGGCCAGAGCCCGGGCCAGTTCGGTGCGGCGGCGGTTAGCGTAGGAGAGCGAGTAGGCCGGCTGGTGCAGCCGGGGGAGCAGCCTGTCGCCGAAGAGCGAGAGGATCTCCATGGCCTCCTCCACCAGCTCGGCTTCCAGGCGCCGCAGTCGGGCCGGCCGGGAGAGCGCCGTGACCACCTCCCGGATGGCCCCGAGCGCCCCGCTCACGGGTCCGGCCGGCCGGCCGAACTCCGCCTGCAGTCGGCTGTGGGCGCCCAGGAGCACGTTTTCCAGCACTGTCAGGTTCCCGTAGACCCGCCCGTTCTGGAACGTGCGGGCGACCCCCTTCGCGGCGATCACGTGCGCAGGAAGGCCGTCGATGCGCTCCCCGTCCAGGTAGACCTCGCCGCCGTCGGGGCGCTCGGCGCCGGTGATGAGCTGGAACAGGGTCGTCTTGCCGGCCCCGTTGGGGCCGATGATGGCCACCGTCTCGCCCGGGCCCACCTCCAGGCTGACGGACTTCACAGCATCCAGGCCGCCGAACCGCTTCGTCAGGTTCCGCACCGAAAGCACCTTCACGGGGCTCACCTCCTCACGATGCGGCGCTCAGAAGGCCCCGGGGGCGGAACCGGAGCATCGCCAGGAGCAGCAGGCCGTAGACCAGGAACCGGTACTCGGCCAGGAACCGGGCGGACTCGGGGATGGCAATCAGGGCCAGCGCCCCCACCACGGCACCCATGGTGCTGTCCAGCCCGCCCAGCACCACCATGGTCAGCACCTGCAGCGACAGGGCATGGGTGAAGGTGTCCGGGGCGATATAGGTGTACGAGTGGGCCAGGAGCACGCCCGCGAAGGCGGCGATGAAGGCGCTGAGGCCGAAGGCGATGGACTTGTACCGCTCCAGCCCCACGCCGTAGGCCCGGGCGGCCACCTCGTCCTCCCGCACGGCCCGGAAGGCGCGGCCCAGGTACGAACCGGACAGCCGCTCCGCCACCCAGACGCCGCCGATGAGCAGCAGCAGGGTGAGCCAGTAGAAGCCCGCGGCCGAGGCGATCTCCACGCCGAAGAGGGTAGGCGGGGCGATGTTGCTGATGCCGAGGGCCCCCCGCGTGAGCGACGTCCAGTTGAGCGCCACCAGGGCGATCCCCTGCCCCAGGCCGATGGTGGCCACGGCCAGGTACTGCCCCCGGAGCCGCAGGGCCGGGTAGCAGATCACCACGCCGATCGCGGCGGCGATCAGGGGCGAGACCACGAGGGCCAGCAGAAAGGGCAGCTGCAGCCGGGTGGTGAGGATGGCCGAGGCGTAGGCCCCCAGGGCCAGGAAGCCGGCATGGCCGAGGGAGATCTGCCCGGCCGTTCCGGTGATGAGGTTGAGGCTGATGGCCAGGAGGCCGAAGATCCAGGCGGTGGCCAGCACCTGGAGCCAGTAGCCGTTGCGGACGACCAGGGGCAGGACCAGGGCCGCCGCGGCCGCCGCGAGCAGCGCCCAGCGGGGACTGCGGAGCGGCCGCCCGATCGGGATAAAGGTGCCGACGGTGGGCTCTGGCAGCAGCGCCCGGGTAGCGGCGAAGAGACCGCCCGGCCGGAAGAGCAACACACCCAGCAGCAGGGCGATGCCGACCAGATCACGCCAGGTGGAACCCAGCCAGGCCACCGCCAGCGACTCCGCCGTGCCCAGCAGGTATGCGCCCAGGATGGCACCGGGGATGTTGCCCAGGCCGCCCAGCAGGGCGGCCGTGAAGCCCTTCAGGCTCGCGGAGAAGCCCATGGTGTGGTAGACGCTGTGGTAGTAGAGCCCCACCAACAGCCCGCTTACCCCCGCCAGGGCGCCCGCCATGGCGAAGCTGATGCGGCTCACCTGGTGCACGTCCACGCCCATCTGGAGGGCGGCCTCCCGATCCTGGGCGGTGGCCCGCACCGCCCAGCCCAGACGTGACCGCTTCAGGAAAAGCCAGAGCACCAGGGCCGTGGTCAGCCCCACCGCCAGGATCACCAGGTCCAGCGTGCCGATGAACCCGCCGCCCACCCGGAAGCGCACGTCGGCAATCGGGGCATGGAAAGCCTTGGTCTCGGGTCCCCAGATCAGCTGGGCCGCCTGCTCCAGAATGAGCCCGGCGGCGATGGTGGTGAGCAGGAGCACCGTCCGGCCGGACCCGGTGTAGGGGCGAATCGCCACCCGCTCCACCAGCAGCCCCAGCAGCGCGGAGGCAGCGAGGACCAGGCCCAGCGTGGGCAGCAGCGGCAGCCCGAACCAGGTGACCGCCATCCAGCCCACGAAGGCGCCGACCATGTAGATCGAGCCGTGGGCAAAGTTGATCACGTTGGCCACGCCGTAGATCTGGGTGATGCCCACCGCCGTCAGGGCGTACAGGTTGCCGACCACCAGACCGTTGATCAGCTGGTCCAGCATGCTCCCCCTCCTACGGCTCCCAGATCTCGAAGGCCCCGTTCCGGACCACGAGCCTCAGGTAACGGGGGTTCCGGAGGCGCCGGTCCTCGCCGAAGGCGGTGGTGCCGTACATCACGGTCTGGAGGTTCTCCGCCTTCTCCAGGCCGTCCCGCAGGGCCTTGCGGTCCACGCCCACCTCGTTCAGGACCGCAGCCAGGATCTTGATGCCGTCATAGGCCACCGCTGCAAAGTTGTCGGGCTCGACCCCGTACTTCTCCCGATACTTGCGCACGAACTCCTGCGCCTCGGGCCGGGGGTCGGCGGGGTGGAAGCGGGTGGCGGTATAGACGCCCTCCACCGCCTCGCCGCCCAGGGCGATGAACTGGGGCGAGTAAGTCGAGCCGATGGCCACCACGGTCACGTCCAGCCCGACATCGTCGATCTGCTGGGCGATGAGCGCCCCGTCGTTGTAGTAGGAAATCAGGATCAGCGCGTCGGGATTGGCGTCACGGGCCTTGGTGAGGACCGGGCGGAAGTCCTTCTCCGTGAGCAGGTATGCCTCTCGCAGCACGATCTCGGCTCCCAGGGACTCGGCCTTGGCGATGAAGAGGTCGGCCGAGGTCTGTCCCCAGTCCGTGTTCATATGCAGTACCGCCAGCCGCTTCTTGCCCAGGTCCTCCACGGCCAGGGTGGCCAGGAAGGGGGCGTCGTCCTCCTGGCTGCCGGAGTTGCTCCAGATGTAGTCGCCGGTCTTGGTGAAGTCCGGATGCGAGTTGGTAATGCCCAGCTGCACCAGGCCCGCCCGCTGGAAGATGGGCGAGGCGGCCATGGAGGCGGGCGAGCTGAAGTCGCCGATCACCGCCACGATGCGCGGGTCGCTCACAAACTTCTGGGCGACCGCCGGGGTCTGCTTCGGGTCGCTCTGCGTGTCTTCGAACACGTAGTTCAGCGGCCGGCCCTGCACGCCACCGGCGGCGTTGATCTCCTCCAACGCCAGGTCGAACCCCCGGCGCCAGATCTTCCCGTATTCGGCGTTGTCCCCCGTGAGCGGGCCCATGACGCCGATGAGGACCTCTCCCTGCGCCGCGTTCTGGGCCCCTGCCGGGCCCTGCGCCCCCGACGGGGTCGTAGGTGCGAGGCTACAACCGGCCGTCACCACCGCAAACGTCAGAACCCCCGCTAGCAGTACTCGGGCGTGTTGCGCCCTGCGCAGAGACACCAGAACCACTCCCCTTTCACCAGCAATATCATGTATTCCGGTCGGAATACGTTGCATTGAAGGGTAGCATTATTCCGCCTTCCAGTCAACTGGGTGATTAGGGAAAGTTCTGGTTTTCCGTCGGAGGAGTCAAAAAAGCCGGATGCCTTACAGCATCCGGGCCATCTCTGTGGGGGCTCAGGACCGCACCTGTGCCGCTGCATACACCAGCGCCTGCTCCAGGTCCGCCAGCAGGTCCGCGGGCTCCTCGATGCCCACGGAGAAGCGGATCAGGTCGTCCGTGATGCCCCGGCGGAGGCGCTCCTCGGGCGGCATCGACGCGTGCGAGTGGCGTGCGGGGACGGCGACCAGGCTCTCCACCGCCCCGAGGGAGACGCCCAGCAGCGGCAGGTGCAGCCGCTGCACGAAGGGCTCCGTCATCGCCGCGCTCACCAGGCGAAACGAGACCATGGCGCCCACCCCCGGGTAGTAGACCTCGGCCACCTCCTCCCGCTCCCGCAGCCACTCGGCGATGCGGGCGGCGGTGGCTGCCTGCCTCTCCACGCGGACCTGCAGGGTCTTGATGCCGCGCATCACCAGGAAGCAGTCCTGCGGGCCGAGCACCGCCCCCACGGCGTTCTGGATGAAGTAGAGTTCGTCGGCCAGGGCGGGGTCCCGGACGGCCGCCACGCCGGCGATCAGGTCGCTGTGGCCGCCCAGGTACTTGGTGGCGGAGTGGATCACGATATCCGCCCCCTCCTCCAGCGGGCGGCAGAAGCAGGGCGTGAGAAGCGTGTTGTCCACCAGCAGGCGCAGCTTGTGCTGCCGGGCGATCTCCGCCATCGCCCGCACGTCGGTCCGCTTCAGGAAAGGATTGCTGATCGTCTCCACCAGCAGCCCCCGGGTGTTGGGCCGCACTGCCCGCTCCACCGCCACGGGGTCGCTGGTGTCGACGAAGCTGGCCGTGATGCCGAAGCGGCTCAGCACCCGGGTGAGCAGGCGGTAGGTGCCGCCGTAACAGTCGTCGGTGACCACCAGGTGATCACCCGCGCGGAAGAGCATGAGCGCGCTGGTCAGAGCGGCCAGGCCGGACGCGAAGGCAAAACCCCTGACGCCGCCCTCCACCTCGGCGATGATTGCCTCCAGGGCCTGGCGGGTCGGGTTGCCGGAGCGGGCGTAGTCATACGGCCCCGGGGTGTTCAGGCCGGGCTGCCCAAATGTGGAAACCTGATAGATGGGCACGGCCGCCGCGCCGGTGGTGCGGTCCACCTCATGCCCCGTGTGCAGAAGCCTCGTCCCGAACTCCATCGCACTCCCCCTCCAATGCCTGCGCGAGGTCGGCGATCAGGTCCTCGGCGTCCTCGATGCCCACCGACAGCCGGAGCAGGCGGTCGGTGATGCCCAGCCGCTCCCGTACCTCCACCGGCATGTCGGCGTGGGTCTGCGCCCAGGGGAAGGTGATCAGCGTCTCCACGCCCCCGAGCGACTCGGCGAAGAGGATCAGCCGCACCCGGCGAAGCACCTGCGGCACCAGGCGCGGGTCTTTCACGGTGAACGAGAGCATGCCGCTCACGCCCGGGTAGAGCACCTCCTCCACCCGCGGGTGGCGCCGCAGCCATGCGGCGATGCGGGCGGCGTTCTGCTGGTGCCGCTCCATCCGGAGCGCCAGGGTCTTCAGCCCGCGCAGCACCAGCCAGCTCTCCTGCGGCCCCAGCGCCGACCCCACCGCGTTCTGGATGAAGTGGAGCCGTTCGCCCAGGGCGGCGTCCCGAACGATCAGCGCACCCGCCACCACGTCGTTGTGGCCGGCCAGGTACTTGGTGGCGCTGTGGACCACGATATCCGCGCCAAGCGCGAGCGGACGGCAGAGGCAGGGCGTGAGGAAGGTGTTGTCCACGATCAGCCGCAGGCCCACCTCCCGGCACAGCCCGGCGAGGGCGGCCAGGTCCGCCCGCTTCATGCGTGGGTTGGTGAGCGCCTCGACCAGGATCGCCCGGGTGTTGGGCCGGATGGCCGCCCGCACGGCCGCGAGATCCGTGGTGTCGACGTACGTGCGCGGGAGGCCGAGAACGTGATCCAGCAGCCGGTACGTCCCTCCGTAGAGGTCCTCCGTGACCACCAGGTGGTCGTCGGGCCCGAACAGCCGCAGCGCACAGGTCAGCGCAGCCATGCCCGACGTGAAAGCAAGGGCCCGGGCGCCTCCCTCCGCCCGGGCGAGGGCCTCCTCGAGGGCCGTTCGGGTCGGGTTGCCCGTCCGGCTATAGTCATACCCGGTGGACTCGCCCAGGGCCGGGTGCTGAAAGGTCGCCGACTGGTAGATCGGCACCGAGAGGGCGCCGTAGACGGGGTCCCGCCTGACGCCTGCGTGGACGAGGACCGTGTCGAGTTTCATGCGTCTCCCCCCTGCGACGTGGATAGGGCAACCAGGCCAGTGGGCGTTGCCATTTACGCCTATTCTCGCATTTCACGCGCCGGTTGCCATCCTGCGGGCGCCTGAGCCGGGGGTTCCCCTCCTCGGGCTCATGCTGTAGCCGCCTACCGTGCGGAACCTAAGTGCGGCAGCACACCGCTCTTCGGGCCGCGACGCCGGGCCAGACACCAGGCCCGCGCCGACCAGACAAAAAGCCGCACGGGCCCTGGGTCAGCCCGTGCGGCAGGTCCACAGTCTGGAATCGATCTCGGCCGGTCGCCCGGCGATGCGAGGCGACCGCCTGGCGTCACGGAGACGTCCAGTCCGCCAGCATGGCGCGCACCGAGCGGGACATCTCCACGCTGAAGTCCGCCTCCCACTTCCGCCGGCGGAAGGCGTCCAGCCAGCGCTCTAATTCCGCCCCCTCGAGACCCTGTCGTGCGGCCACCATCGCCGCCATGTCGCGGCTCTGGTAGCGGTTCGCGTGCACGATGTCCTCCACCCGGAAACGCGGGGGCTTCGCCCGCCGCCGCTGCTGCTCGGTGGGATAGCCGACGCAGAGCATCGTCACCGGCGCCACGTACTTCGGCAACCCCAGGAGCGCCTTGTGTTCCTCATACCGCTCCAGGATGTCGCCGATGTAACAGGAACCCAGCCCCAGCGCCTCGGCGGCCACTACGGCGTTCTGCGCGGCGATCAGGGCGTCGCAACAGGCCAGGAGGAAATCGCCGTACGACGGGCGCCGGGTCTCGGGGTTCGTCGCCTGGAACACCTGGAACCAGCGGCTGTAGTCGGCACAGAAGATCAGCACCAGGGGCGCCTGGGCGATGAAGGGCTGGTGGTCGCAGGTGATCGCCAGCGTCTCCTTCAGTTGCGGGTCCGTCACGTCGATGACCGAGTAGAGCGTCATGTTACCGGCGGTGGGCGCCTGGAGCGCCGCCTCCAGGATCGCCCGCTTCTTCTCCGGCTCCACGGGCCTTTCCTCGTAGACGCGTACCGACTTGCGGCTGTGAAGGGACTGCAGGATCTCGTTCATGACGGTCCCTCCCTAAGTGGGCTGTCCTCCGGACGTCGGGCGGCGCTGGCCGGGCATCCGCGGCCCGGGTCTGCGCAAAACGCAAAAGGCGCGGTGACGTGCACCGCGCCGCCGGGGCTCCCCCGGCCACTCGATTCTGGAGGTGGGTGTGGGATTTGAACCCACGAATAACGGTTTTGCAGACCGCCGCGTTACCCCTTCGCCAACCCACCGCGATGGTGCGAGAGCCGGGATTCGAACCCGGGACCTCACGGTTATCAGCCGTGTGCTCTGGCCTGCTGAGCTACCCTCGCGTGCGCCGCCGGTGCGCCGCCCGCAGGTCTCTATGGTACCCGATATCCGTCGTTACCGCAACCCAGTAATTGCTGCCAAGTGTAAGTTTTAATCATGGCAATATGTCGGCGGCGACGCCGTACGGGAAGCCGGCGCAGGGCCTTCCACCACGTCTCGGGCGGGTGCGCGGCAAGGGTACACCGCCGTCCCGTCAGCGGGACGGGACGGTCGACGGCTGCGAGACCGCCTTGCGGGGCCGCAGCGACAGCGACACCCCGGCGTAGAGGAGCAGGATGCCGGCCGTCTGGGTAAAGGCGAAAATCTGCGAGAACTCCATCAGGCCGGCCGCCGCGCCGCCGCTGGCGAAGACGAAGGTACCCAGGGCGATGAGCAGCGTGAACGCGGCCCGGGTGCGGACGAAGGAGATCAGCGCTCCCGCCAGGATGATCAGGGAGCCGCCGATGTTCTGCAGCAGGAACGGGAGCTTGATGGCCGCCGTCGGCGCCGACCGGAACGCCTCCGTGGCCACAACGGCCGGACCCGTGCCGCCGGTAAGCAGCGTGGCCGCCGCCACCCAAACCGTGAGCGCCACCATCACGGCGAGGCTCACCTGGCCGAACCGCTGATGCAGCAGGTACGCACTGCCCACGCTCAGGTACGCCACGCAGCCGCTGGCCGTGGACCAGTACAGCCACCAGAGCGCCGTTGGGATCTGTCCGGTCAGCTCGAAGTAAAGCTCGGGAAACGCCGCGCAGGCAATCAGGATGAGGCCGACGCCGTACCAGAGCGAATGCGGCCGCGGCCGGCGCGCATAGTGAAACAGCAACCGCCCGCCCAGGAGCAGGGACAGGACGACCAGCACGGTGTTGGCGATGGTGACCATCTACCCCACTCACCTCTCCCCGTTGCTCTTGGCCCCTCATATCTGGGATGGTATTGTGCATTTCGGGCATTGTCAAACCGGTCCGGTTGGTATCTCCCTCTCGGGTGCGCGCCCGATTCCGCGTTCGCACGGCAGAGGGGAGACGCGCAAAGGCGCCCCCGGCCCATTCCGGACCTGGAGGCGCCTTCTTCTCACGCTCAGTCCGCCTTGTTGATGCGGGCGGGACCCTTGTCCTCAATGCCGAAGTAGTGGGCGAAGACTGCCCGGGCCGCCGGCGACACCCACGAGCCGTGGGCGCCGCCCTCTACGAAGACGGCCACGGCGATCTGCGGGTCATCGTACGGCGCGTAGGCCACCGTGATCGCATCGGAATAAGCCTTGCCCGTCTCGGCGGAACCGGTCTTGGCCGCCACCGGGATCGGGAAGTCGCTGAAGACCCATGCGGCCGTGCCCAGCGCATGGCTGGCGCCCTTGCGCATGCCCAGCTGGACCTGGTTCCACGCCTCCTCGGTGGCCTCCACGATGCCGGCCACGACGGGCTCGTGCCTGTACACCACCTCGCCGGCTGCGTTGCGGGCCTCCTGCAACAGGTACGGCTGGTACCGCACGCCCCGGTTGGCGATCGTGGCGGTGTAGACCGCCAGCTGCAGCGGGGAGACCTGCACGTCGCCCTGGCCGATGGCCACCGAGAACACATGGCCCGGCTGCCACCGGTCGCCGTAGGAGGCCATGGTGGGCAGCACGCCCGGGTCCTCGTAGGGCAGGTCGATGCCCGTCGGCTGGCCGAAGCCGAACTGCTGCAGGAACTCGGCCAGCTTGTCGATGCCCAGGCGGTAGCCCGTCTCGTAGAAGTACGGGTTACACGACTGCGCCAGCGCCATGTCCAGGGCGAGATACCCCTGGTCCACCGGGTACCAGTTGGCGCGGGTCGGGTCGCGGTCGTAGACCACGTTGCAGTGCACGGTCTCGTACGGCCCCATCACACCGGCGGTGACGCCGGCGAGGCCGACGCCCATCTTGTAGGTGCTGCCCGGGGCGAAGCCCTGGATCGACCAGTTGATGAGCGGCGCCCCCGGCACGTTGATGTTCTGGTTATACTCCTCTTCCGTGAGGCCGACGGTCATCGCCTTGATGAACAGGTTCGGATCGTAGCTGGGCGTCTGGGCCATGGCGAGGACCGCGCCGGTCTTCACGTCCAGGGCCACCAACGCCCCCCGGATAGGCTGCGCCTCCGGGTCGTTCTGCGCCTTGATCCACTCAATGGTGGAGACCAGCGCCTGCTCGGCCACCTGCTGCAGGTCCAGGTCAAGCGTCAGGGTCAGGTCGTACCCGGGCTCCGGCTCGGTCTCCTCCACCGTGCCCACCGGACGGCCGGCGGGGTCGACCATCTTGACGCGCTTGCCGGGCTGACCCTGGAGCTGCTTCTCGTAGAAGAGTTCGATGCCGTCCTTGCCCACCACGGAATCGGGATGGTAGCCCTTGAACTCCTCGCTCTCCAGCTGCTCCTGCGAGATGGGCTGCACGTAGCCCACCACGTTGGCGGCCACCTTGCCGTTCGGGTACTTTCGCGCTGACTGGGTGACGATCGTCACCCCGGGGAACTCGCCCTGCCGCTCGATGAACTTGGCGACCACCGACTGCGACAGGCCGGTCTTGATGATCAGGTCCTCGGCCTGCCGCCCCTGGCGCTCGTGGATGCGCACCTGCTCCATGACGTACTCGCGGATCTCCTCGGCCGCCGCGGCATCGCCCTCGGCCAGGAGGAGGCTCAGTTCGGGCAGGATCTCGGCCACGTGCTCAGGCGTCTGGTCATACAGCATGGCAGCATAGACCGGCTCGCTGGTGGCCAGCGGCCGGCCGTCCCTGTCGTAAATGGCCCCACGGGGGCCGAAACTGGGCAGTTCCACATAGTGATGGCTGACGGCCCGGCTTACCCACGCCGCCGATTCGACCACCGTGAGGCGGTAGAGACGGGTGCCGGCCAGGCCGATCGTCAACAGGATGGCGCCCAGCATGACGAACACCCGCTTCTGCTCGCTGCGCAATCTCACCGCCCCCTGCTAGGCTCAGGGCAGCCACCCCCGCGGGTCGACCGGTTCACCGTCGACCAGAACCGTGAAATGGAGGTGCGGCCCCGTGGAATTCCCTGTGCTTCCGGAGTACCCGATGAGGTCGCCCTCGTTCACCCACTCGCCGGGGCTGACCGCCACCTGGCTCAGGTGCGCGTACATCGTCATGATCCCGTTGCCGTGGTCGATCTTCACCGCGATCCCGTAGCCGCCCAGCCAGTCGGCATAGGTGACCGTGCCGGCCGCGACGGCGGCCACCGGCGTGCCATAGTCCACGTCGATGTCCAGCCCGTCGTGCAGGTGCCAGACCCCGGTGACCGGGTGCGTCCGCCAGCCGAACTCGTCCGTGGTCCCCCGCCCCCAGGCCGGCCAGATGTCAAACCGGCCCGGCACAGAAGGCGTGCGGGAACCGCCGCGGCTGGCCACCATCGTGCGCCGGGACGGCGGCGTGCCGCCGGGCACGAAGACGATGTCGCCCGGCTTCAGGGCGTCTGCGTCCACGTCCGGATTGGCCGCCACGATCTCCTCGAAGTCGGCGTCGAACGCGTCGGCAATGCCCCACATCGTGTCGCCCGGGACGACCTCGTAGACCAGCGCATCCATCGTCGGGATCTTCAGCTCCTGCCCGATCTGCAGGATGTCGTCGGCGTACATGTCATTCACGTAAAGGAGCGTCTCGGTCGACACGCCGTAACGCTGGGCGATGGCCTCGATCGTGTCGCCCTCCACCACGGTGTAGGTGATCACCTTCGGCCTGGGCGCCTCGGCCTCGGCCGGAGACGCGGCCTCGCCCGCTGCGGCCGGCGGCAGTGCGGTGGCCAGTGCGGCCTCCGCACCGACCGTGTCCGGCACTCGGGCGGCGGTCTTAGCCTCATCCGCGCCGGCCCCTCCCTTGGCGGCATCGTTCGCCGCCCCTGAAGACGTGGAGTTGGGAGCCTGCGCGGGAAGCGCGGCCGGGCGGCCGGCCGCACCGACGCCGCTCAGCACCAGCGTCGCCAGGGCGACGCCGAAGATCCGGCGACGTAAGCTGTTCCCATTCGACGAAGTGGGGAGGCGCAAGAAAGAGCCCTCCTTCAGGTCATCTCACGGAGCATACTTGTACATTATATCGGTCAAAGAAGCCCCGTGGTATGGTTCTTCCGCCCTGTTTCCGGCCCTCAACGGTGGATCGGGCGCAGATCGGGGCCTACGAGCACGGTGCCAATCTCTTCCACCTCGATCCGACCGGCCGAAGCCTCCTGCAGTTCGGCCGTCACGGTCGCCTGGTCGGCTGCCCGCACGCGGAAGTCGAGTACCACGGCCTCGCCGAACTGGCTGTCCAACGTGAGGGCGCCGCGCTGCTGCAGCA
The DNA here is from genome assembly GCF_040797425.1 of Symbiobacterium sp. Taxonomy (NCBI): domain Bacteria; kingdom Bacillati; phylum Bacillota; class Clostridia; order Eubacteriales; family Symbiobacteriaceae; genus Symbiobacterium; species Symbiobacterium sp. The sequence goes on from NZ_JBFNEH010000015.1 coordinate 29,560, forward strand.
GGTACTGCACCTTTCCGAGCAGCGCGTAGTCGATCCGGATCCGCAGATCGACGGCGGGGATGCCCTCGGTCACGCCGGCGGCCTCCACGCCGGCCACAGCCGCCTGGCTGTAGGCCCGCACCAGCCCGCCGGCACCCAGCAGGATGCCGCCGAAGTAGCGGGTCACCACAATCGCCGTGTCGGAGAGGCCCTGCTTCTCCAGTACCTCGAAGATCGGGCGGCCGGCGGTGCCGCTGGGCTCGCCGTCGTCGGACATGCGCTGGACCCCGCCGGCGGTGAAGGCGAAGCAGTTGTGCGTCGCCTCCTTGTGCTCGGTGCGGATCGCATTGATAAAGGCCCACGCCTCCGCCTCGGAGGTCACCGGGGCCACGTTGGCGATGAAGCGCGATTTGCGGATAACGATCTCGGCCTGCCCGCGGCCGGCCACAGTGCGGTACGGCACCACTTCACCCCTCAGCGCAGTGGTACACCTAATGAGTTTTCGAGGAGTGTCCGCCGCTCCCCTGCCTCAGACTAAAGAATTAACCGGTTTCCAGCCTGGAGGGATGTCCCGTGGACGCCGCGACAAACTGGGAAGATCTGCTCGCGGGGAGCGAACGGCTGAAAGAGGCTGCAGCTCAGTACGAGCGGTCGCTCACCGCCGAGGACTACTGGTGGCTGGGCGTCAGCCTCGCCGCCATCACCCTTGCGGACCTGCAGGAGAAGGAGTACGCCGTGCGCCGCATCCAGCAGCTGGTGGACCGGCTGGGCCGCTCCGGCACCGGTGGCGACTGGTTCCCGAGCTTTCTGGACGAGCTGGCCGCGCTGGACGCCGAGGGCCTGCTCTGGCCCCGCTACGAGCGGGATGAGCTGGGGCAGATGGTCCCGACCGGCGCTGCGGTGAACCCGGCCTTCGACGCCCAGGCCGGCTACGTGCTCGCGCTCGCCCACCTCGCCGTGGCGCAGGCGCTGAGCCGCGACGACCAGGCCGCCATCGCCGACCTGGCCCAGACGATCAGCGAAATCGTGCAGGAAGGCCTGCGCCCGGCCCATCGCCTCCGGGTGCAGGAGGCGCTGGCCGGCGGCGCAGATGCAGAAGAGCCCTGACGCGGCGGGCGCCCGGGCTCAGGCCTGTTTGCAGGCGTACATGCGCTCGTCCGCCCGATCGAGCAGTTGCTGCCACTCGGACTGAGGCGCCGTGTCCACCCCGATATCCAGATACAGCCGGGGCTCGTCCGGGCCCCGCTCCGCGTTCCAGGCCTCCACCCGCTTCATGATGCGGGCGGCAATGGCCTCGGCCTCCGGGCGGCCCGTGTCGGCGAGCACCACCAGGAACTCGTCGCCGCCGTAGCGCACGACCAGGTCTCCCGACCGGACGCTGCTGGTGATGAGGCGCGCACACTGCTGGAGGACCCAGTCCCCCGTCAGATGCCCCCAGCGGTCGTTGATCTGCTTGAACTTGCGGCAGTCGATGAGCAGCACCGACACCTGGCGGGCCTCGTCCTTCACCCGCTGCGCCCACTCGTTCAGGTAGTGCCGGTTGTAGACCCCCGTCAGGGCGTCACGCCGGGCGAGGCGCTCCTCCAGTTCGGCCCGCGAGATCGCGTCGGACACGTGGGCCGCCATCAGCTCCAGGAGCTGCAGGTCGTGCAGTTCGTACTGGTTCTTGCCCTCCCGGTCGACCCGCAGCACGCCGTAGAGGCGGCCGTTGGTCATCAGGGGCACGACCAGGATCGACTCGTCCTCCCGCGGGGTGCCGGGCACCTGAATCGAGCGGGGGTCGCTCATCGCGTCGTTGGTGAAGATGGACTGGCCGTGCTTCGCCACCCACCCCGAGAGCCCCACGCCCACCGCGACCGTGGCGTTCATGATCGCCTCGCGCGTCGCCGGGGAGAGCGGAACCTCGCTGTGCAGGTAATGGGGCCGCAGGGTCTGCGACTGCTCATCCAGGAGCAGCACAATGCCCTTGCTGCTGCCGGTGGCCCTCACGATGTGTCGGACGGCCGCCTGCACCACGTCCTGAACCCCGCGCGCCTTCAGCACCGGCAGCAGTTCCATGAGCCGGCGCAGGTGGTCGTTCTGGATCATCTGCTCCTGGTGGCGCAGGTAGAGCATCCGGGCGACCCCCACCACTCCCGCCACCGCTGCGACGAACATGAGCTGGAGAAGCGGGGAGGTGCCCCCGATGTGGGCGCCGACCACGGCGACACCCACGATCATCAGGTGCGCCGTGAGAAACTGCTTCCGGAAACGGCCGGCGGCCACGGCGGAGACGAGGATCATCGCCACGGGACCGGCCGGCACGGCGGGAAGGAGCCAGTAAAGCAGCACCGAGGGAACGTCCAGCAAGGCGATCAGGGCCCACGGCGTCACCCGCAGCTGGGGCCGCCAGACCGTGTCGAACAGCCCGAGGCAGCCGAGGAGGGTGCCGGCGAGGCAGGCCCACCAGGCAACCGACCAGAGCCGGCCGTGCACGCCGGCGAGGCCGGCCACGAGGGCGATCGCCGTCGCCAGTGCCGCGAGAACCGGGAACAGGAGCCGTGCTCCCCCGCGCAAACCAGCGATCTCCTCCGTGAGGCCCGGTTGTCTCTCTGCCATGCCGTCCCCCCCCTTTCGGGGCATCCCTGTGCTTTGGTTCTGTTTTCGCCATCCAATTTCGCTTCCCCTTCCACCCACCCCCCGGTGCGCTGCAGACACAAGAAAGCCGGCCAGCCGTTCCGACTGGCCGGGGACCAGGCTTCACTCTTCGTCCCGGGAAGGTGGTGGGTCCGGACTGCGGCGAAACGGCCCGGGCGGAATGTCTTCTTTCAGCAACGGCACGACCTTGCCTCTGCGGGTGCCCCGGCCCGACGACCGGGACAGCCGTTCCCGCGCGCTCAGAGCCTGCTCCAGCCGGTGCACCCGGTAGATCAGGTAAAGCACGGCCACAAGCTGTACCAGAACCAGAAACTGCAGCGTCTCCATCGCACACGCCTCCCCGGCAGCTAGGGCACTTATTTAGACGTTCGCCGCCCGAATTTCGTTCGCGCCGGGGACGCCGATTCCTTCGGCGGGGCGGCGAGGGCGCGGATCAGGCAGCGGGAGCACTCGCCCGAGCAGCCTGCGGGCACCGCCAGCGCCGCCAGGCAGCGCACGCAGCGGGTCGCTCCCGGTTCGTTCGGGTATCCGCAGCGGGGGCAGACGCCGCTGCCGTCGCACGTCGCGGCCATCCTTCATCCCCCCCTTCGTCTACCAGGGGAGCAACCGGTGGAGGAGGCCGCCCAGGAGAATCGCCAGAGCCACGTCGGCCACCCACATGGCAGCGCCCTGCCTCTTGCCCCGCTCCTTGAAGATGATCAGGATCGACGCGATGCACGGGGTAAACAGCGTGATGGTAATCACCGCCACCAGCGCCTGGTGCGGGTTGAGACCCATGTCGAGCAGGCCGGCGGCGCCGAAGTCCCGTCGCACAAAGCCCATGATGAAGGCCTGCGCGGCGGCCCGGGGAAGGCCCAGCCAGCCCTCCGTGACGGGCGCAAACCACCGGGCCAGCGCATCCAGGGCGCCGGTCTGCTGCATCACCGAGATGAGCAGCGAACCCGCGGCGAAGAACATCCAGGCTTCCGAGAGGAAGCTCTTCGACTTCAGATAGGTCTTCTGCAGCACGTTCTTGATCCGGGGCAGCCGGAGCGGCGGCAGGTCGATCATCAGGTCGGAGGAGGTGCCGGGCAGCAGCCGGTTGAGCAGGGCGCCGGTGACGCCGTAGACGAGGAGCAGCAGGGCGATGAAGGTGGCGATGTACGCCGGCCCGAGCGGGGCCAGCATGACCGTGATCACGCCCAGCTGGGCCGAGCACGGGATCGCCAGGGAGAGCAGGAAGGTCGCGATCGTCCGCTCACGCTCCGTGCCCATCAGCCGGGTGGTCACGGTGGCCATGGTGACGCAGCCGAGGCCCAGGATGGTCGGGATGATCGCCCGCCCGTTCAGGCCCACCTTGGTCATCAGCCGGTCCACGAGAACGGCAACGCGCGGCAGGTAGCCCGAGTCCTCCGCCAGGGCGAGGAAGAGGTAGAAGCCCACCACCATGGGGAGCAGCAGACCGAGCAGGTAGGCGACGGTCATGGTCAGCAGGCCGAACTCGCCGATCAGGATCTGGCCGAGGAACGACTCCGGGAAAATCCACCGCCCCACGAGGTCGGTGACCCAGGGGACGTAGTACTCGCCCATCCAGACCTCCTCGGTGACGCCCACCACGTCCTGGGCCACCCACACACCCAGCACCTGGTACATCAGCAGCAGGAAGCCGGCGAGGAGCACCAGGCCGCCCAGCGGGTGGAGCGTCAGCCGCCCGAGGCGTGTGGAGAGGCTGGCGCCGGAGGAGCTCTCCCGGATCACCCGCTCGGCGATCTCGTCAGCCCGGCGCCGGCGCGCCCGATAGATCTCCTCCCGGAGGCCCGGGGCGGGCCGCCCGAGGCGCTCGCAGGTGGCGGAGTCGTCTTCGAGCCACATCACGCCGTCGGCGGGGGGCAGATCCACCGGCAGCCGGGCCGCCACCTCCGGGGTCGGGATGCCCCGCCGGGCCCTCCCGATGGCGGCCTTGAGCTCGGCGATGCCCTCGCCCCGCACGGCGATGGTGGGAATCACCTCCACACCCAGCTCCGCCGACAGCCGCTCCACGTCGATCTCGAGGCCATTCGCCCGCGCCTCGTCCATCAGGTTCAGCGCCACCACGACCGGGAAGCCCATGTCGATGATCTGAAGCGTGAGGAACAGGTCCCGGTCGAGGTGGGCGGCGTCCACCACGTTGACGATGGTGTCGGCCTGCAGGATCATCTCCCGCGCGACCCGCTCTTCTTCATTGAAAGCGGAGACGCCGTACACGCCCGGGGTATCGAAAATGCCGACATCGCCCATCCGACCGGAGGCGATGTCGACCGTGGTACCCGGGTAATTTGAGACTTCAACATAAACGCCCGTGAGGGCGTGGAAGATCGCAGACTTGCCCACGTTGGGGTTTCCGACAAGCACCACCTTGGCCGCCCGGGGAGGAACGTCGACGGCTGCGGCCGCACCGTGGCAGTGTGCGCTGGCCATCTCCTTATCCCTCCACCAGTTCGACTGTGATGCGGTGCGCCAGATTCCGCCCCAGGGCCATCTCCTGCTTGCCCTTGCGCACCACCACCGGGCCGCCGGGAAGCACGGCCTGGCATGCGGCCCGCGCCCCCTCGGCGATGCCGAAGCGAATGGCCGCCAGTCGGGCGTGCGGGTCATCGATGGTACGGATGATGAAGACCTGTCCTGGCCGGGTCTGATCGAGTGTCATGTCTGCCTCATCCTCGGGATTGAGAATCGTTATCGTTCACCTCTATTTAACCTTGGGCTGCGCACGCATTACAAGACACCAACGCACGCATTTATGATGTAAAGTAGTAGGGTGATCGTACTACTCGTCACGAATACTCCTCCCGTGGAGGTGACAGCGACCGGGTCCCTGCCCTCCCCCCGGGCACCGGTGGGTGCGGTCAGACCTGCGGCCGGGATAGTACTTTCGTGCCTCCCCCCGCTTCCCTGCACAGGACTACAATGGGAAACACCAGTATATTTTGCCAGGGGTGAGTATTGTGCCCGACGTGGATACGGTGGTGCTGCCCCTGATTGCGGCAGGCGTGGGCTTTCACCTGGCGGTGAGTTGGGCCCTGCTCTGGCGCTACTACCAGGCCCGTGAGCGCTCGCTGCTCTCCTGGGGCGTGGGGTGGCTTGTGCTTGCCGTGCACGTGCTGGGCATGCTCCTGGCCGAGGCGGGCGTCTCCGGGGCCCCCCTGCTCCGGGACATTGCGCTGGCGGCGGCCGCACTGGGCTTCCTCGGCGGCCAGGTGGAACGCTCCGGGCGGGGGCCGGCGGCCATGCGGCCCCTTGGGCTCGTGGGGATGCTGTTCCTGGCGGCCGGCTTCGGCGTGGGCGTCGCGCTGGGCGACCCGCTGGGGCTCTCGGCGGCCACCGTAGTAGCCGTCGCACTGGGCGGGGCGGCGTGGCTCGCCCTGCCGGTCCAGCCGGAGGAGCGGCACAGCCTGCCCCAGTGGCTGCTGTTCGCGGGCTACGCCGTCGGCGCGCTGCGGGCAGTGGGCGCTGCCGCCTTCGGGCACCCGATCGCCCTGGACGCCGGCGGCCAGGCGCTCTTCTCCCTCCTCTTCTCCGCTGCGGCCGCCTGGCAGTCGTGGGAGCACGAACGGGCCGTGCGTCTCTTCTCCCGCACCCTCGAGCGGCTCAACCGGCCGCTGAGCTTGCAGGGGGCTCTGGACGAGGCGCTCCGGCTGGTGGCGGACATGCTTCAGGTGAAGGAAGGATGGATCCTCCTCCGCACCGAGGGACGGGGCGGCCCCGAGGGCACCTGGACCATCGGTGCGGTCTACGGTTTCCCCGAGTGGGCGCAGGTCGGCGTACGCGCTCAGCACTTCCCCATCGACCGCTGCCTCTGCCTGCGCCACCTGAGCGGGTCCGCGCTGGTGACGCAGGTGCGGGACCTCGCCTGCGTGCGCGCCACCATGGAGGTGGGCCACCCCAGCGGGCGGCACATCACCATCCCGCTGGGGCAGGACGGCAAGGTGGCCGGCATCATGGTGCTGATGGTGCCCCCCTCCCGCTACATGAGCCCCGCCGACCGGGAGATCCTCACCGCCCTGGGCGAGCAGATCGGCCTGGCCATCGACCGGGCGCGGCTCTACGACCAGCTGGAGGAGAAGGAGCGCCTGCGCAGCCGCCTGCTGGCGCGGCTCATCACCGCACAGGAGGACGAGCGGCGGCGCATCGCCCGCGAACTCCACGACGAGACCGGCCAGGCGCTCACCGCCCTGGTGGTCACCCTCGACTTCCTGGCCCGCCACCCGATGGACGAAACGGCCCTCCGCGAGCGGCTCGCGGGCGTGAAGGAGATGGCCGAGGCCAGCCTGGCCGAGGTACGGCGGGTCATCCATGAGATGCGTCCCACCGCGCTGGACGACCTCGGCCTCGAGGCCGCCATTCGCTGGCTCATCCGGCGTTACGAGCACGCCGGGCTCAAGATCACGCTGGAGGCCGAGGGCCTGGACGACCGGTTGCCCGACCACATCGAGATCACCGTGTTCCGGCTGATCCAGGAAGCCTGCACCAACACCGTGAAGCACGCCCATGCCCGGAACATCCACATCCGCCTGCTGCGGCAGGGCGGGTGGGTGACGGTGGAGGTGAAGGACGACGGCGCCGGTTTCGACCCGCGCCGCCGGGGCGAGGGCGTCGGCCTCACGGGCATCCGAGAGCGGGTCACGCTCGCCGGTGGCGAGCTGAAGATCGAATCCAGCCCCGATAAAGGAACCCGCGTGTACGCCGAGCTACCCGTGGAAGGAGTGGTTGATGGTGGCTATACGGGTGCTGATCTGCGACGACCACATGATGGTGCGGCAGGGCGTTCGCATGGTGCTGCAGTCTGAGCCCGACCTGGAACTGGTCGGCGAGGCGGGCCGGGGCGAGGAGGTCGTCGAGCTGACCAAGCAGCTCAGGCCCGACGTCGTGATCATGGACATCTCGCTTCCCGACATCAGCGGCATAGAGGCGACCAAGCGGATCAAGGAGGCGGTGCCGGAGACGCGCGTGATCGGCCTCACCATGCACGAGGAGGAGCCCTACGTGCTGGAGTTCCTGCGGGCGGGGGCCGACGCCTACATCGTGAAGCGCTCCGCCGCCGCCGACCTGGTGGGCGCGATCCGCGCGGTGATGGAAGGCCAGGCCGTGCTGGACCCGGCCGTGACCCGTGCCGTGGTCTCGGGCTACGTCTCCCGGCCCAACCCGGCTGCCGCACGCGCCCAGGAGCCGTGCCCGCTCACCCCGCGCGAGCGGGAGATCCTCATTCTGGTGGCCGAGGGGCTCACCAACGCCGAGATCGCGAAGCGGCTCTTCATCAGTGAGAAGACGGTCCAGACCCACCGGTCCAACATGCTGGACAAGCTGGGCATCCACGACCGCACGGAGCTGGTGCGCTACGCGATCCGCCAGGGGCTGGTGGAACCGTAACCGGTTGACACCCGGGGCGGATGAACCGTAGAATCAGTTGCGTAATCGGCTCGTCAGTCAGGGGTTGCCCATGAACTGGATTACGGAGATCATGGAGGCGTTCGGGTACCCGGGCATCGTCCTGGTGATCCTGATCGAGAACCTGTTCCCCCCGATTCCGTCTGAGATTGTGCTGCCCTTCGCCGGCTTCATGACGACGCAGGGTAGCCTCACGTTGTTTGGCGTGGTGGTGGCCGCGACCTTCGGGTCGGTGCTGGGAGCCCTCGCCCTCTACGGCGTCGGCGTCTGGTTCGGCCGCGACCGGATTTACCGGATTGCGCGGCGCTACGGCCGCTGGCTCACCGTCGGCGAGCAGGACGTGCAGCGAGCCGAGGACTGGTTCGCCCGGTACGGAATCTGGACGGTCTTCTTCTGCCGCATGGTGCCCGTGCTGCGCAGCCTGATCTCCATCCCCGGCGGCCTCGTGCGCATGAACCTCGCCGTGTTCGTGCTCTACACGGCCCTGGGATCGGTCATCTGGAACCTGTTGCTCTCGGGCGTCGGGGCCGTGCTGGGGGCGGCGTGGCCGGCGGTCTCCCGCTGGGTGAACCTCTACCAGGACGTGGTCATCGCGCTGCTGGCGCTCGCCGTGGCCGCGTTCCTCCTCTACCGCCTGGCGAGCCGAAGGGAACGCTGAACGATCAAGAGCCGGCGCTGCCACCGCAGCACCGGCTCTTCGCTTTCGTATATCTACCGCCTGCGGCGGGACGGACCCGACCGCAGCACCAGCTCCACCGTTCCGTTCTCGCCCACCTCGGGTGTGTAACGGTTTCCGTCCGAATCGCTGACCTGGAGCCGCTCGATGTACCAGGAACCCCGGCTCTGCGCCAGAGCCTCCAACTTGCTCAGCACGTCCTCGCGGCTGATGGCAAGCGTCTTGCCTCCTCCGTGCTCCAAGATCGACCAAACGTCCACCGGAACTCCCCCTTTCCCCACAGATCCAACCCTCGCCGGCGGGGGCCGGTAGCACCCCGGCCGCGCTGCGGTTTGCACCCGCAGTGACTTTGCTCATGACCATCCTATCTTACACCAGCCCGCACACCAACACAACCCTGAGGCGCACCTGTTTGTACTCCTGTAACGTCTCAACATGCGAGGAGGTGTCGGCTTTGGTCCTCGTCATCGGCGGCGATCACCTGGGGTCGATCGGACAGAATCTGCTGAACATGGGCTTCAAGGCCGTCAAGCACGTTACCGGGCGCACCGAGCGCCGGGTCGAGATTCCCGCCGGCACCGAGTTGGTGGTCGTACTTATCGATTACGTCAACCACAATATGGCCCGCTGGGTGAAGGAACAGGCCAAGGCCAGGCAGGTGCCCATCATCTTCAGCCGGCGGTCCTGGAGTTCGATCTGCTCATCGCTGCAGAACTGTACGGACTGCCCACACCGGGCCAACTGCAGGGAAGCCCGCGAGTCGACAGCCGCCTGCTGAGCACAGGGGCCGCCACCCGAATCGGGTGGCGGCCCCTGAAACATGTCTGTCCTCACTTCGTCAGGCCGTGCCGGCCTCCTCCTGTGCCCGGCCGATGGCCAGGAGGAAGGCTTTGAGCACGTGAGGGTCGAAAGCATCACGCAGCGGGCCCGTCATCATCGCCTGCGCCTCGCCGGGGTCGATGCCCTCGCGGTAGACCCGGTCGGCAGTCAGGGCGTCGTAGACGTCGGCCACCGCGCAGATGCGGGCGAAGTAGTGGATCTGCTCGCCCTGCAGCCCCAGCGGGTAGCCCCCACCGGCCCAGCGCTCGTGGTGCTGCAAGGCCACCAGTGCCGTCTCCGGCGGCAGGTCGGGATGCTCCCGCAGCAGGATCCACCCCAGCGTGGGATGCTGCCGCATCACGGTCAGCTCGTCTGGGGCCAGCGGGCCGGGCTTGTTCAGGATGTGGGCCGGAATCCCCGCCTTGCCCACGTCGTGCAGCAGCGCGCTCATGGCGAGGTCGACCAGGGAGTCGCCCCTGAGGCCGAGCGCGTGGCCAAGCAGCGTCGCAATCACGCAAACCTCGACGGAGTGCATCAGGGTGTACTCGTCGGCCCGCCGCAGTTCCTGCAGGGGCAGGGCCACCGCCGGATGGCGGGAGACCTCGCGGACCACCTGCAGCACGCCCCGCCGGAGGCCCTTCACCTCCAGCTGGACCTGCGGCAGCTGAACCCCTTTCGCTTCGACCAACGGAGCGCCCCAGACGGAGCGGGTCGCTTCCCGGAGTTCCACCAGCAAATCCCGCCGGACCCGGCGCGACGCTTCGCGCACGGCCCGCTGCAGCGGCCGGCCGGTGAGGTAGACCGACTCCACCCCGTGCTCGGCGAGCAGGTCCAGGAACGTCCGGGTGAGCCGGACGCCGCTCGACAGGAGAACCCGTCCGTCCTCACTCAGCACGTCCTTCGCCAGGCAGTCCCCCGGCTTTGCCGCACTCAGGCGCACCCGACGCACTTTCGTCAAACGGATTCGCCTCCCCCGTCGGTGATCACACCGCCAGTTCCCTCATGTACTGGAGGGCATCCTCGTGCACTTCCCGCACGATCTCGACATGCCGCTCACGGAAGAGGTCGATTTCGTAGGGAGTGGCGATACGGGTCCCGTCGGCCTCAAGGAGAACCCGCACCCGGGGCCGGTCCGCCCGCCCCCGCTCCGCCGCCACGACGACGGCCTTGCGCCCGCCGGTCAGCTCCACCATGGAGCCCACCGGCCACGGTGCAATGCAGTTGAGGAACGTGAGCAGCATGTGCGGATCGAAAAAGCCGTGCATCGGACCCGAGAGTGACTCCAGCGCCATGGCGGGGCTCAGCCCTTTGCGGTAAATCCGGTCCGACGTCATGGCGTCATAGCAGTCGACGATCGCGCACACCCGGGAGAACCGGAAGATCTGGTCCCCGGAGAGGTTGTGGGGGTAGCCCCCACCGGCCCAGCGCTCGTGATGCTGCAGGGCCACCACAGCGGCGGTGGGCGGGATGTCGGGCTGGTTCTTGAGCAGTTCCCATCCCAGCACCGTGTGCTGCTTCATCACCTCGGCCTCCTCACGCGTGAGGCTGCCGGGCTTGTTCAGGATCTCAGGCGGAATCGCGACCTTGCCGATGTCGTGCAGCAGCGTGCCCAGCGCGAGGTTGCGCAGATCGGTCAAGGGGTAGCCCAGTTCCATCCCCAGAAGCGTGGCCAGTATGCAGACGTTGACGGAATGGCTCAGCGTATACTGATCCACCAGCCGAATATCCTGGAGGCTTACGGCCACCCGCGGGTTGGCCAGCAGGTCGGCGATGATCTGGTCGATGGTCTGCCTCAGGCCTTCCGTCCGGATGGTGAAGGAGAAGTGGCGGATTCCGGAATGGGCGGCTTCCGCCATGGCGACCTTCACCTCGTCCATCGTGTGGGACAGTTCGTCCTGCAGCTGGTACCGAGTCTCCTCGGCCACCACGTCTACCGGCTCCACGTCGGGAGCCAGCTCGTTCACGATGTACACGGAGGTGATTCCGTAACGAAGCAGGGGCTCGATGAGCGACTCCTTCAGTACGGTTCCCGCCTGCAGCAATACCTGGCCGTTTACGGAGAAAATGGATTTGCCCAGTCGCATGCCCGTGCGAATCTCGGTCGTGGGGACCCGGTACAAAACGCACACCCCCGTGGTGAGGAACAGTTGGGCACCGCATCCACTGCGGCGGACGGCCCCCTCCCCTCGTGCCCAGCTGTTGCAGCGAAAAGTACATATGTATGAGTTATACATTATAACGTTTTGATCCTTCTCGTTCAGGAACTGAATCACCGGTTTTTCCAGTTCTCTCCTGCGAGAAAGGGTGATGTTCGTGGCTGGTGCGTACCGCAAGTTCGTGCTCGCCGTGGCCGGTGCGGAGCCGGTGGCCCGGGCGGCGCTGCAGGTCGGCCTGCGCTTGGGGGCGACCCGGTTCGTGGCCGGCGAGACGCTCAGCGACGCCCTCGCCGTGGTGCGCGATCTGAACCGGCGCTCGCTGCTGGTGACGCTCGATCACCTGGGCGAGGAAGTGGCGTCGCGGGAGGCCGCACGGGATGCCGCCGAGGAGATCCACCGTATGCTGGGCGGCATTCAGTCCAGCGGTGTCCAGGCCAACGTCTCCCTCAAGCTCAGCCAGCTCGGGCTCGCCTTCGACCGCGACCTGGCCATGGAACTGCTCACCGGCATCGTGCGCCGGGCGCACGAGCAGAACTGCTTCATCCGCATCGACATGGAGAGCTCGGCCTATACGGAGCAGACGCTGGGCATCTATTACATCCTTCGCAGGCAGGGGTACGATAACGTCGGTCCGGTGATCCAATCTTATCTCTACCGCTCCTTCACAGACCTGGAAGAACTGGACCGCTGGGAGGCCAATGTGCGGATCGTCAAGGGCGCCTATGCGGAGCCGCCCACGGTGGCCTACCGGCGCAAGGCGGACGTGGACGACGCCTTCCGGCGAATGGTGGAGCAGCGGCTCCGCAAGGGCCTGTATACGGCCGTGGCCACCCACGATGAGCGGCTGATCGCCTTCACGCAGGAGCTGGCGGAGCGGGAGGGCATCCCGCGGGACAGGTTCGAGTTCCAGATGCTCTACGGTGTGCGCATGGCCCGGCAGGAGAGCCTGGCGCGGGAGGGCTACCGGGTGCGGTGCTACGTGCCCTACGGGCGGCAGTGGTACCCCTACTTCGTGCGGCGGATCGCGGAGACGCCCCGCAACCTCGGCTTCCTGCTGCGCGTGCTCTTGCGGCGCTGACATCGTTCCGCTCCGGCGGCCCCTTTCACGGGTGTGCAGGGGCGGCTTTTCCCGTGGTTGCCGCAGTCTGCGGGTTGCAAACCAACGGCGCCTGAGGTAAGTCCTAGGTGATGAGGGATTGCCATCATCCGTGGGGGAACCCCACGGATGCCCCATGACCCGGAGTCCGCGCCAACACGTGACCGGCAGATGACGGGGCCACAGGTGGGCACATGCTAGCAACACAGGCAGGTGAGGCAACCGATGCGACAGATCGACGTGGTCGGGGCGGTCATCCAGAACGAGGCGGGCGAGGTGCTGTGCGCCCGCCGGGCCCAGGACGCGGCCCAGGGCGGGCTGTGGGAGTTCCCCGGGGGAAAAACCGAGCCCGGCGAGCGACCCGAGGAGTCGCTTCGCCGGGAGATTCGCGAGGAACTGGGCTGCGACATCGCCGTGGGCGAACCGGTGGCCACAGCGGTCTACCAGTACCCTGCGGTGACGGTGCGCCTGATGACCTACCGCGCCAGACTGGTGGCGGGGCAGCCCACGCCCCGGGAGCATGCGGAGCTGCGCTGGCTGCCCGTGGCCGACCTCGGGCGGCTCTCGTGGTCGCCGGCCGACCTGGCCACCGTCGCCCGGCTGCAGGCGGAGGCGGGCGGAGAGTCGCCTGGGCGCTCCTCATCGCCGTCCTCCTGACGGCGGGATGCACCCGTTCTGCGGAGACGCCCTCGCGGCAGACCGAGGGCCGGTTGCCGGACTCGCCCGTGCCTTCGGAGGCCGCCCGTCCCCCCGGGTCGACGGACGCCAGGGTCAACGACGCGCCTCCGGCGCTGAACATCTCCTCCGTCCCGGGCGCCTTGGCGATCGCCGGGGTCCGGCATTCGTATCTCTGGCACGCAAGCGGGAACCGGATTGCACTGATTGCCGAATCGGCGCTCTGGTCGATCCGGCCCGACGGGTCTGATCCTGTGCTGATGGCCCACCTGGCCTGCGACCCGCTCCTGGTCGGCCCCTACGCCGACGGGATCGTCTACCTGGAGCAGCATCCCGGCGTGACCACTGCCTACCTCGCCCGTCCGACCATTCCGCCGCGGCAGGTGGCCCGCATGGAGCACGGCGCGGGCGTCGCAGCCTACCCCGTCTGGGCGACCATCTGGCACGACAACCTGCTGCTGGTCGTGGAAGGACACCGTCCACAGCTGATCGATCTCGCATCCGGCGAGGTGCGTGCGCTCGGGGAGGGGCCGATCCCGGTCCGGGACGGCGACCTGGCTTTCTCGGCCCAGGAGGGCGTGCTGGCGTACAAGCTCGCCAACCGGGGCGATGCGGTGCGACTGTTGCGCATGGACGGTACGGTTCTGCAGCCCGGCAGCGAGGCGCAGCTCGCCCCCGTTGCCTGGTCGCCCTCGGGCGGCCGCTGGGCGGTGCGGGCCGTCGAACCGGGCAGGGGCCTGCCCGCGCCGGTCGGCGCCAACCTGGAAGAGGGCGGCACGCACCTGGCGGTGGGTGACGCGTCCGGCCGCTTGGAAGAGTTCAGACCGCCGGAGCCCCTGGTGCTGGTGGCAGGGCCCTGGTGGTCGCCTGACGGTACCTGGCTGGCGGTGGTCTCGGGCACGTTGACCAGCGAGCCCGGAGACACCGCTCCCGAGGCCCCCGCCGCTCCCGCACGGCTCTGGGTGGTAGACGTGGAAGACGGTCGCTGGCGCGATCTGGGTCCCCTGCCAGAGGGTGCCATCGCCACCGGCTTCCACCCAGCGACGTCCAGCCTCGTCGTTCACGATCCCGCCGGCGCCGCCCTGTGGCCTGTGGACGGGGGCGAGCCGCAGCCGCTGACCCCGCCGTGGGCGGTGGGCGAGAACCCCGCCGCCCTGGAGGACGGGTCCCTCCTCTTCCTGAGCGCAGACGCCCGGGCGCTCTACTTGCAACGGCCGGGCGCAGCGCCCCGGCTGCTCGTCGACTCGCCCGAACCTATGGGGGCGCTGACGGCGGCCGGGAACCATGCGGCACTCCTCCGTTACGGGGACGGCGCAGCCGCCGATCTGCTCCTGGTTCCGCTGCCCGGGGCAGAGCCGCCGGCGCCCGTTACCCCAGGTCAATGACCCCCAGGTGGACGGCGCCGCCGCCCTCCCAGAGCGGTCCCCGCAGCTGGGCGGGGTAGACCGGTTCGGGCAGGGCGGCCACCTCCTCCCGGGTGAACCAGCGGCACTCCCGCACCGGCCCGTCCACGTCCTGGATGCGCCACGCCCGCCAGGGGCGTCCGGCCGGCCCGGCGGGTTCCGCCTTCCGGCCGGCGTCCAGACCCGCGGCAGGGCGCTCGGCCTCGGCCCCGGCCCGGAAGGCCACCTCGACCACGTGCTCGGTGCGACGGACCGAGCGAAGCTCCTGTACAAAGGCCAGGTCGCCCACTTGCACGGCGACGCCGGCCTCCTCCAGCGCCTCCCGTGCGGCGGCGCTTCGCAGGTCCTCGCCGGGGTCCAAGGTACCGCCGGGCAGAACCCAGGCGGACCCGTCCCGACTCCGACAGAGGAGCAGCTCGCCCCGGGGGTTGAACGCCATCACCCGCGCCACCAACCGGAGCCCTGTCACCTGCTCGTCCATCCCGCGCCACTTCCTTTCGCCTTGCGTATTCCCAACGGAGTCATCTTAGCGCACCTGCGCGGGCCATCCAAGGGCGGGGCGCGGCCAGTCGCAAGTGATGCTGGAGCTACCGTGTGCGGGTTCCCCGTATGTGGACACCACACTGTCGATCGAGAAGAACGAATAGAGCTAATCTAGATATCGAATGATCCGCATCGGACTTGTGCGGATCATCGTTTTTTATGAGCAACTCAAATAGCTACGTGCATTACTTGAGGCAAGTCCTCAAATATGATAGCGTTCATTATATAGAGATATGTCCATTTCGGGCAGAAAGCCCTCGACATGCACTCGCAAGACCAGCAGCGTTGGAGGATATGGACATGTTTGCCGTCACCTTGCTATTTGCAGTAGGTCTGATCCTTCTGATCAAGGGCGGAGACTGGTTCGTCGACGGCGCCTGCGGCGTAGCCCATCGCTTTCACCTGCCGGAGATTCTGATCGGAGCCACGATTGTGTCCATCGGCACCACGCTCCCCGAGGTAATGGTCACGACGACGAGCGCCGTCAAGGGAATC
The DNA here is from genome assembly GCF_040797425.1 of Symbiobacterium sp. Classification (NCBI taxonomy): domain Bacteria; kingdom Bacillati; phylum Bacillota; class Clostridia; order Eubacteriales; family Symbiobacteriaceae; genus Symbiobacterium; species Symbiobacterium sp. Next base: position 45,442 of record NZ_JBFNEH010000015.1, read on the forward strand.
AGCGGCATTGCCTACGGAAATGCAATAGGCTCGGTGATCTGCAACACTGCGCTGATCACGGCGATTACCATAACCGTAAGGCCTTCACCGGTTGACAAGAAGACCTTTGAGCTTCCCGTGATCTTTTTCTTCATCGCAGCCGCATTCTACGAATGTATGGCCTATATCAAGGGTGGGTTTACCAGATGGAGCGGATTTGTGCTCCTCGGGATTTTTGCGGCTTATATGTTGTGTTCTTCGGTCTCTGCGTACAAGAACCTGAAGGCGGGGGCCGACGCAGAGACTGTGGAAGAGGTACCCCATGCGGAAAACCATGGAGAACGCAAAGCAAGGCAGTTGGTCCTGTACCTGGTCGGGCATGGGGAGAAACCCGACAGCATTGCAACCGACGTTGCCGGGCTTATTGCAGGGGCTGCCGTGGTGGCCCTGGGAGCAGAGCTTGTGGTTGACAACGGGACGCTGATCGCGGAAGGACTCGGAGTACCCGATTCCGTTATCGGACTTACATTTATTGCTGTTGGAACATCCCTTCCCGAGCTTACAACCGCCATCACATCCCTGGTGAAGGGACATTCCGCACTGTCACTCGGGAACGTTGTCGGTGCAAACCTCTTCAACCTGGTACTTGTAAGCGGGCTTGCGGCCGCCATCGCTCCGTTCGACCTTCCGGTTGAGAAGACCATCGCCGGGATGAACGCCTCGCTGGTGGTAGACTCTCCCCTCATGCTTTTCGTGATGGCCTTTACGACCATTCCAGCCCTGGTCCGGGGAACACTCACCCGCGCTCAGGGCATCATTCTCCTCAGCGTATATGCCGCATTCTGCGCTTTCCAATTTTTCGCATGAAACTCAACCGCTGTTCTGGAACGCCAGGACGTGGTGGCCCGCACTGGGAACGGTTTCTTCCTGCTTCGAAATGGCTGACTTAACCTGGGCCGCGCTTCGCTTGCCCGGAGCTAAGGGATACAATACTCTGCGGATACTCCCGGATGGAACAAGGGTGTTAGAGATGTCCACCACTCAGGCTCCCCAGCGCGACCTGGCCCAGCTAAAACAGGAGATGAAGGCCTACGCCCTGGAGATCGGCCTCGATCTGGTGGGCGTGGCGCCCGCCGACCCCTTCCTGCAGGAGGCCGAGCGCCTGGAGGCGCGCCGGGCGCGGGGGCACGGGCCGAACCCCTACGAACATCCGGCAATCGACGAGCGGGTGGACCCCCAGCGGTGGCTGCCCGGCGCCCGGGCGATCATCGCCTGCGGCATCGCCTACTACCACCCCGACGCCCCACCGCCGCCCAACGGTCGGGCCGCCCTGCGGGGGTGGCTCTCCCGCTACTGCCGGGGGCTGGACTATCACCCGCTCCTCCACGCCCGGCTGCAGCGGCTGGTCGAGTGGCTGGAGGAGCGGGCGCCGGGCCACCGGCACGTGGCCTATGTGGACACCGGTCCGCCGCTGGACCGGGCCGTGGCCGAGCGGGCCGGCATCGGCAAGTTCGGCAAGCACACCAACCTGATTACGCGGGAGTACGGCACCTGGGTCTTCCTGGGCGAGGTAGTCACCACCCTGCCCCTGCCCCCGGACGAGCCCCAGCCGCCGGCCTGCGGCAGCTGCACCCTCTGCATCGACGCCTGCCCGACCGGGGCGCTCACCGAGTGGCAGTTGGACTCCAACCGCTGCCTCTCGTACATCACCCAGATGAAAGGAATCATCCCCGCCGAGTTTCGCGCGGCGATGGGCAACCGGCTCTTCGGCTGCGACGACTGCCAGGACGTCTGCCCGTACAACCGGCGGGCCCGCCCCTCCCCCCACCCCGAGGTCGCCCCGGCAGACGGCCTGGAGGGCGGCGAGCCCAGCCTCCTCCGGCTGATGGCCATGACCGGCAGCGAGTTCCGCCGCTGGTTCGGGTCCACCGCGGCGGGCTGGCGGGGGAAGACGACCATCCAGCGCAACGCCGTGATCGCCCTGGGCAACAGCGGCGACCCTGCGGCGCTGCCGGCGCTGGTGGCGGCACTGGAGAGCGAGAGCGAGGTCATCCGGGCGCATGCCGCATGGGCCCTGGGGCGCCTCGCCCGCCTGTCCCCGGCCGTCGCACCGGAGGCCCGGGCCGCCCTGGCGGCGCAGCTGCACCGGGAGCAGGCTGCGGCCGTGCGCCTCGAACTGAACGCGGCGCTGGAAGCGGTGGATGCAGACACTGGGCGGCGGTGAATAACGCCGCCATGTTCCGGCCAGAATAGCAAGCAGAGGCAGCCCATATTTCGGCGCCTCTGCTATGCCCATTCTTGGTGGTCAGGGAGCCGTCCTGGCGGTGAGGGGCGGCTCCCTGGCCTTTTCTCAGTCGCCGGCCCGGGCGGTATCGGCAAGGGCGGCGCGCCGGGCCACGGCCTGCGCCGACTGCTCGTCGGCGTGGTAGGAGGAGCGCACCAGCGGGCCAGACTCACAGTGGGCAAAGCCCCGCTTCAGGGCCTCCTCCCGGAGGTGTGCGAACTCGGCGGGCGTGTAGAACTTCTCTACCGCCAGGTGGCGGGCTGTGGGCCGGAGATACTGGCCGAAGGTGACGATGTCCACGCGGGCGGCCCGCAGATCGTCCATCGCCTCGTAGAGCTCGGCCATGGTCTCGCCCAGGCCGACCATGATGGAAGACTTGGTGCGCACCTGCGGCTTCATCTCCTTGGCGCGCCGGAGCAGCTCCAGGGAGCGGTCATACTTCGCCTTCGACCGCACCCGGTCCGAGAGGCGGCGCACGGTCTCGATGTTGTGGTTGAGCACATCGGGCTCTGCCGCCATCACCTCGGCCAGGGCGTCCCAGTTGCCCATGAAGTCGGGAATCAGCACCTCGACGCCGGTGAGGGGGTTCTTCCGCCGGATGGCCCGGATGGTCTCGGCGAAAACCCGTGCCCCGCCGTCGGGCAGGTCATCGCGGGCCACCGAGGTGACCACCACATGGCGGAGGTTGAGCTGGGCGCAGGCGTCGGCCACCCGCTCGGGCTCGTCCAGGTCGAGCCCGCGGGGCACGCCGGAGGTCACGGCGCAGAAGCCGCAGTTGCGGGTGCAGATGTCCCCCAGGATCATGAACGTCGCCGTGCGCCGGTTCCAGCACTCGAAGATGTTCGGGCAACGGGCCTCTTCGCAGACGGTGTGAAGCCCCTGGGCGCGCATCAGCCGCTTCAGCTCGGAGAAGCCCGGGTCAGTCTGCAGCTGAATCTTCAGCCACGCGGGTTTCCGCCCCACATCCGCCCGGGCGCGGCTGGGAAGGACGGGAAGCTCCAGGTCGGGATCGATCCGGAACTCGGCCATCGTCTCACCTCACATGCCCCCAGTCTACCCGCTTTTGGCTGCGGGCGCAACGCAGGTCCCGTTTCGCTGGCAAATCACAGCACCAGAAAGGGTAGCGTATGGTACAATTTACTTGGTGTGTTCTTACTTCAAGCCGGGGAGGAACACCATCGTGGAAGAACGCCAGCCGCACATCCAGTGCCTCCCGGGCGACATCGCACCCTTCGTCCTGCTGCCCGGCGACCCGGGACGCATCGACGCGATCGCCGCACAGCTCGACCGGTGGGAGCCAGTCGCCTGCAACCGTGAGTACCGAACCATCACCGGCACCTTCCGGGGCATGCCCGTCTCCGCCACCTCCACCGGCATCGGCGGCCCCTCCACCGCCATTGCGGCCGAGGAGTTGATCCGCATCGGGGCGCGGGTGCTGATCCGCGTGGGCAGCGCCGGCGCGCTGCAGCCCCACATCCGGGTGGGCGACCTGCTGATCGCCGTCGGGGCCGTGCGCGAGGAAGGGGCCAGCGCCATGTACGTTCCCGTCCACTACCCCGCGGTGAGCGACCACAGCGTCCTCGCCGCGCTGGTCGAGGCGGCGGCGAAGCTGGGCGTCACCGCCCACGCCGGCGTGGTGCGCAGCCATGACAGCTTCTACACCGACCGGGAAGACGAGATCACCCGCTTCTGGGCGGGCAAGGGCGTCCTCGGATCCGACATGGAGACAGCCACGCTCCTCACCGTGGCCCGCCTGCGCGGCGCCCGGGCCGGAAGCGTGCTCAATGTGGTCGTGCCGGCCGAAGGCGGGCTGGAGGAAGGGATCAACGACCTCGTGGCAGGAAAGGAGGCGGCGCACAAGGGCGAGACAGCGGAGATTCAGGTTGCACTGCACGCACTTCATGCCCTGTGGACGGTCGAAACTCGCTAGGAGGTGCTCGCATGGCTTCGCAGCAGAAGAACGTCTGGGCGTTCCGGTTCACGACCCTCTCGCTGGTTCTGATTCCGGTTGCCGTGGGCATCAACTACGTCGGCAAGCTGTTCGCCGCTGCGCTCAAACTCCCGCTCTGGCTCGACTCCATCGGCACCGTCCTCGCCGGTATGCTGGCCGGGCCCTGGATCGGCGCCATCTCGGGTGCCGTCAACAACATCATCTTCGGCATCACCGCCGACCCGGTCTCATTCTGGTACCTGATCACCTCCATCGTCATCGGTCTGCTGGTCGGTTACCTCGCCATGACGGGCTGGATCCGCACCTTCCCGCGGGCCGTCGTGCTGGGCCTCATCGTGGCCCTGGCCGCTGCGATCGTCTCCACGCCGATCAACGTCATGCTGTGGGAGGGCACCACCGGCAACGTCTGGGGCGACGCGCTCTACACGGTGCTCCGTGACGGCGGCACGCCCGTCTGGATCGCCTCGTTCATCGACGAGCTGGTCGTCGACCTGCTGGACAAGGTGATCACGGTCATCATCTCCTTCCTGATCTTCAAGGCCCTGCCGCAGCGGCTCATCGGCCTCTTTGCCGGCACGGATCAGGTGGAGAAGCTCTAGCCGGTCCTTCCCCTGCTTCTGGCCCGCTTGGCAAAACGACGCCGGGGCTGTCTCTGTCAGCCCCGGCGCCATTGTAACAGGCAGGTGACCCCCCTTGCAGAACACCCTTTACGTGCCCGGCGACTCGTGGGTGCACCGGTTAGACCCAGTCTCCAAGATCCTCCTCACCGTGGTGGGCCTGGTCCTGACGTTCGTGCTGCCGGGCCACCTCCTCCCGGCCCTCCTCCTGGCCGCCATGCTGGTCCTGCTGGGAACGGCCGGCGTCCTGCGCCGGGTGTGGGCCGTCTTCGCCGGGGTGGCGCTGATCGCCATCACCTTCTTCGTCGTCCAGGGGCTCGTCTACGCCGGCAACGCGACCCCGGCGCTCACGCTGGGCCCGCTCACGTTCTACCGCGAAGGCCTGCTCCTGGGGCTCCGGCTCACCTTCCGGCTTTACAACATCCTGGCCTCCACGCTCATCCTGATCCTCACGACCCGCCCCTCCGACCTGGTGGAGTCCCTGGTGCGCCGGGGGCTGCCGTCCCGCTTCGGCTACGTCATCATCGCGGTGCTCCAGATCATCCCCATCATGGTCGAGGCCGCCGGGCGCATCACCGACGCCCAGCGCTCCCGGGGCATGGAGACCGAGGGGAGCCTCTGGGTGCGCATGCGCGCCTTTATCCCCCTCATGGGGCCGCTGGTCACCTCCTCGCTCATCGCCACCGAGGAGCGGGCTCTGGCGCTGGAGGTGCGCGGGTTCGCCTCAAACCGGAAACCCACGTTCCTCAATGACGAGACGATCCCGAGCTACGCCTGGCCGGTGCGGATTGCCGCCCTGGCCGTGCTCCTGCTCGGCATCGCGGGGCGGGTGATGCTGTCATGAGCGTGATCAAGGTCGAGAACCTGCGCTACCGCTATCCCCGGCAGACGGAGCTGGCCCTGGACGGCATCAGCTTCACGGTGGAGCCGGGGGAGTTCGTGGGTATCGTCGGCCCCAACAAGGCGGGCAAGTCAACCCTCTGCCAGGCGCTGGTGGGCCTGGTGCCCCACTTCTACAAGGGCGCCATCGGCGGCCGGGTGGAGGTGGCGGGCCTGGACGTGCACGCCACACCGGTGGCCGAGGTGAGCCGCAAGGCCGGCATCGTGTTCCAGAGCCCGTTCACGCAGATGTCCGGGGCCAAGTTCAGCGTGTACGAGGAGGTCGCCTTCGGCCTGGAGCGCGCCGGCATCCCGCGGGAGGAGATGCTCCGGCGCATCGAGTGGGCCCTCCGGCTCCTCGGGCTCTGGGAACTGCGCGATCGCAACCCCTTCGCCCTCTCCGGCGGGCAGATGCAGCGGCTGGCCATCGCCTCGGTGCTGGTGATGCAGCCGGAGGTGCTGATCCTGGACGAGCCCACCTCGCAGCTGGACCCGGCGGGGACAAGCGAGGTCTTCGCCGCGGTGACCGACCTCTGCCGGCAGGGCATGACGGTGGTCATGGCCGAGCACAAGGTGGACCGCATCGCCGCCCGGGCCGACAAGGTGCTGGTGCTGGACCGGGGCCAGGTGCTGGCCTGGGGCCCGCCCGGCGTGGTGTTCAGCCGGGAGGGGCTCGAGGAGCGCGGCGTGGCCGTCCCCGCCGTGACGGTCGCCGCCCGGGAACTGGGCTGGCAGGAGCCCGACGGAACCTACCCCGTCACCGTGGAGGCGGCGGTTCGGATTGGAGGTGCGGCGCTTGGCCGAGATCAGGGTTAACGACCTGCACTTCCACTACACGCCCGGCGTGGAGGTGCTGCGGGGCATCAGCCTGACGATATCGCCCGGGGCGGTGGCCATCATCGGGCAGAACGGGGCGGGCAAGTCGACCTTCGTCCGGCTGCTCAACGGCCTGTTGAAACCAACCGCGGGCGAGGTGCTGGTGGACGGGGTCTCCACCCGCTCCACCACCGTGGCCACCATGGCCCGCAAGGTGGGGCTGGTCTTCCAGAACCCCACCGACCAGCTGTTCAAGAGCCGGGTCCTGGACGAGGTGATGTTCGGCCCCCTCAACCTGGGGCTGAGCCAGGAGGAAGCCCGGCAGCGGGCCGAGGCCGCCCTCGAGCGGGTGGGCCTTACCGGCGCCGCAGACCACAACCCCTACGACCTGGGGCTCGCGGAGCGGAAGCTGGTCACCATCGCCAGCGTGCTGGCCATGGAGACGCCGGTGGTAATCCTCGACGAGCCTACCATCGCCCAGGACATGACGGGCGTGCGTCAGATCGGCGCGATCGTCACGTGGCTCAGGGACCAGGGGCGCACGGTGATCACCATCACCCACGACATGGACTTCGTCGCCCGCTACTTCGACCGGGTCCTGGTCTTCCAGGACGGGCAGGTGCTGGCCGACGGCCCCGCACAGGCGGTCTTCGCCCAGCCCGACCTGCTCCGGCGGGCCGGCCTCGAACCGCCGCAGATCACGGTGCTGGGGCGGGAGCTGGGCCTCCCCGACCCGCCGCTCACCGTGGAGGCGTTCGTGGCACAGGTGCGGGACATGGCGAAGAACGGAGCGCAGTAGAAGGCAGCCGGGCGGACCGGACAGGTGATCCGCCCGGCTGCCGCGTCTGGCGCGGGCTGCGCCGGTGCAGGACGAAGCCGGGGCTGTGGATGACACAGCCCCGGCTTCGTGTGCCCGGTCCGGCCGCCCGTCAGAACGGAGTATGGGATCCGATGTAACAGGCGATGCCGCGGTCCATGAACAGCCGCTGCAGCGGCACCAGGTGCTCGAGGGGCAGCGAATCCACGTCCTTGTACTCGTAGACCTTGCCCAGCTGCGTGTACTTGGAGTCGCCCATGCGGTGGAACGGCAGCAGGTTGATCTCCGTCAGGCCGACGTCGCGCATGAAGTCGGCCGTGGCCTCCATGTTCTCCATGTCGTCGTTGAAGCCGGGGATCACCGGGATGCGCAGCACCAGCCGTCCTCCCCAGGAGGAGGCCGCCAGGGCCCGGATGTTCGTCAGGATCTGCTCGTTGGAGACCTGCGTGCCGGCCTTGTGCTTCCCAGGGTCCATGTGCTTTACATCGATGAAGGCGAAGTTCACGTACTTGAACGCCTGCAACAGGTGATCCGTATCGACGCAGGCACTGGTCTCGACTGCCGTGTGCACGTAACCCTCCTGGCAGCGCTTGAGCATCGCGACGATGAACTCCCGCTGCAAGAGCGGCTCGCCGCCGGAGAAGGTGACGCCGCCGTCTCCGCCCCAGTACTGCCGATCCCGGTCGATGATGCGCCAGAGCTCCTGGACCGTCATCTCCCGGCCGGCGACGCCCAGCGCACCCCACAGGCAGGCCTGGGCGCAGTTGAAGGTCGTGCAGGTGCGGCACTTCGCGCGGTCGATCTCCAGCTGCCCCTCTGTGTGGCCGGACGAAGTGATGGCACCCTGGGGACACGCCTTGATGCACTGGGTGCACCCGTTGGCCACGTGCTTGCACTTGGCGTCGCGGAACAACAGCTGCTTCCGCGGCTCCATTCCTTCCGGGTTGGCACACCAGGCGCAGCGCAGCGGACAGCCACTCAGGAACACCAGCGTTCGACAGCCGGGACCGTCGTGTACAGAGTAACCTTGAATGTCGAATACCAGCCCCGTTACCTGGCGCATCACATCACCCCCGCGTTGGCGAGACCCCTAACCGATATCCGGAACCTCCTGCACAGCCTGCTCCCGCTCGGCGGCCATCGGCAGGATCAGGGCGGCCACCGCGGAAACCACGTAGGAGCCCAGGGCGAACAGGATGGAGTTCATGTAGCTGCCGGAGATGTCGTAGAGGAAGCCGCCCATGAAGCTGCCCACCGCCGGGCCGATGCCCATGACGATGAGGGTGCCGAGGCCCCAGATCTTGCCCATGGACTTGTTGCCGTACACGGCGCCCACGTAACCGGCCACGCCGCCGGGCTCGATCGCCCAGTAGATGGCGAACAGGATGCAGGAGATGACGGCCAGGGCCATGGAGCGGCCGGAGCCCATGAGCAGCAGGCAGGCCAGGATGCCCATCGCCGGCGCGAAAATCAGCATGTTCTTGCGGGCCCTGATCTCGTCGCCCACCCGCGAGACGAGCTTGTCGGCGACGATGCCCATGACCGGCATGGTCACGATGCCGGCCAGGCCGATGGCCACGTACAGGTTGGTGGCCATGTTGGCGTCGTAGCCGGCGTCGATGGTCCAGAAGCTCACGATCTGGCTCCAGATCAGGAACTCGGCGAGCATCGAGCTGAGGAACGCAATGATGGCGCCCCAGATCGGGAACGTGCTGAAAGCCTCCTTGATGGTCCAGAGGCGCTGGTTCCGGGCGGCCGCCGCGGCGTCGCTCTTCCCGAGGCCGAAGGGCTTGCCGCCGTAATCGGCCGGGTTTCGGCGGGCCAGGAAGCCGGCGATGACCAGCGCCACGAACACCACGGCAGCCAGGTAGACCATGGCCGCGCGCCAGTCGGTGGTCTTGAGCACGTTCTTGACGATCTGGCTCAGCACCACCTGCGCCAGCGGGGCGCCGGCGAAGGCGATGCCCCACATGGTGGCGTACGTCTGGCCAACGTACCACTTGCGCACGGAGACGGTGGACGAGACCCACAGCATGCCCGTGCCGACGCCGGCGAACAGGGCGTAGACCGCCAGGTACGCATAGTAGCTCTGCACCCGGGAGGTCAGCAGGAAGCCCAGGGCGCAGAAAACGGCACCGGTCCAATAGGCCGGGCGGGTGCCCCAGCGGTCAACGACCATGCCGCTGAAGAAGGCCGTGACCGCGTAGACCGTCATCATCAGCGAGTAGCCCAGCGACGTCTGTGCGGTCGTCCAGCCGGTGGACTCCCGCATGGGGCCCAGGAGCACGGAGAAGGTGGAACGGAAGCCAAAGAGGCAGAAGAGCGCCAGGAAAGCGGCCGCCACAACCATGTACCCGGTGCGCCGGAGTTCCTGTTCGGTGGAAACCTTCGTTCCCACGGGATATCCTCCTCTCCAAAACGGTGAGCCCCGCCGGGCCCGCCGCGTCGCGGCCCCGGCGGGGCTCGTTTCCCCTCTACTTGCGGGTGTACCAGGTGCAAGCGGTCGCCATCAGTTCCGGATAGGTCCAGTGCTCCTCCTTCTCCGCCCGGCAGACACCGAGGTTCTCCTCCTCGCCGGGGGCGTAGCAGGCGCAGTTCCGGCACTTCGGCCGCTCGTTGAAGTGCTCGCACACGTCGGTGTCGATCAGGATCAACTGGCCGAGACGGCGGCAGATGCCCTTGTTCACGTCCACCGTGGCGAAGTTCCAGCAGTCGTTGTGCTTGAATGCCATCTCAAATCACACCCTTTCGTACTCGGTGCGGGCGATGACCTCGTCCTGGATCGCCTTGCCGATCTCGACCCAGTACTGCGTGAAGCCGGCCACACGGACCATCAGGTCACGGTGCTCTTCCGGATTCTCCTGCGCCTGGCGCAGCACACGGGAGTCGACGATGTTGTACTGGATGTGGAAGCCGCCCTTGCGCATGTAGGCCCGGGTCAGGTCAAGCAGCTTGCGGGCGCCCTCCAGGCCCTTGACGGCCGTCGGGTGGACCTTCATGTTCAGCTGCGAGTTCTGGGACTCGGCGTGGTTCCAGACCGTCGCCGAGTTGAACACGGCGTACGGGCCGTTGACGTCGGTGCCCGGGTACGGCGACATCGAGCCGTCGGCGTAGGTGGTGCCCGCCAGGCGACCGTCCGCCGTGGCCAGGGTGGCCGCGCCCTGCGGGGCGTGCGTCGAGACGGAGATCTGGCAGACATACAGCGGCCGGGCGTACAGGGACTCGTACTTGTGGGTGACCTCGCAGACGTACTCCTCGTAAGCCTTCAGGATGGAGTCGACATACGGATCGTCGTTGCCCATCTTCGGAGCCATGAGGCAGTCGCCGTGGATGTCGTCGTAGACCTGGCCGCCCTCGCGCTTCTCCTGCTGCAGCAGCGAGTAGGAGCCGATCTCCTCGGCCGTCTTGAAGCCGAAGTTGTTCAGGATGGCGTCCTTCATCTGCTCGAGGGTGTACTTCTTGTCGTCGAAGACCAGCTTCTTGATGGCCGCCAGCGAGTTGATGAAGTTGGCGGTGCCGCAGGTCTCCACGTTGTAGGTGGCCATGAAGCGATAGCCGCCGTTGCCGATGTGGAGGCCCCGATCCAGGCAATCCGGCTTCAGGATGGAGTGCCAGATGGCCATGTTGTTCTTCCGCCAGATGTCGTGCTGGATGTTGTTGCACTTGTTCAGGACATCGACGGCCTTCTCGAAGTAGTCCTTGAAGATCTCAACCAGCGTCTCGTAGCTGTCGATCTCCCGGTTGTGCGGCTCGAAGACCTGCTCGCCAGTGCGCATGTCCTTGCCGTTGAAGAGCACGCACTCCAGGATCTTCGGCAGCGCCAGGAAGTGGACGCCGACCGAGGTGGGCGTGCCGGAGCCGCCCGGGATCCAGTAGGTCTTGCCCCGCAGGGTGAGCGGCTTCCAGGAGCCGGGCGACGACTCGAGGCAGCCGCCGATGGCCCAGGCCCGGGCTTCCTCGGGGGTCATTCCCTCGGCGCCGTACTGGTTCAGCATGAACTCCATGCCGACCCGGTTGTTCATCCAGGCCGGGTAGCCGGTGCCGGTCTTCACGCACTCGATCGCCTTCAGGAGGAACTCCTCTGGCAGCTTCTCGTCGTAGAGGATCGACAGGGTCGGCTGCGGGCAGGCACAGGTGATGCCGGCCTCGAGGATCAGCATCTCCAGCCGGTTGGCAGCCGGCAGGCCATCCTTGGTCAGGCCGCCCAGGGAGACGTTGTTGAAGGTGTTGCCGGAGAGCACGCCGCCCACGACGCCCGCGGAGGCGAACACGTCGATGCAGGTGAACTTCACGCGGTGGCACTCGAGCAGCTCCAGAACCTCTTCCTCGGTGATGCGGCCGGCTTCGATGTCCTGCTCGAAGTACGGATAGAGCACCTGGCCGATGCGGCCCGGCGAGAGGCCCGAGATGGCGTCCTCGTTCAGCACGCCGATGTGGATGGTGTACTGCATCTGCAGCGCCTGACGGAAGGTCTCAGGCGGCTTGTGCGCGATGTGCTCGAGGACCTCGGCGATCTCCTCGTACTCCTTCTTCTGCACGGGCTCTTCCGTGACGGACGCCAGGCGCCGGGCTTCCTTGGCGTAGTTGAGGATCCAGGTCTGGATGCCCTCCAGCACCAGCTTGGCGGCCTGGTAGAAGTACAGCCGGTCCATGCCGCTCACGAGGTCGCCACCGGCCTCGCCGGCCACCTCGCCCGCCTTCTCCTCGCACATCCGGATCAGGCCGTCCAGACCGTACTGCAGCGGGTAGTAGTAGTTGGTGACCTCACGGCCCTGCGGCAGGGTGAAGCCGGACTCGAACATGCAGATGACCGACCGCATCAGCGCGGTCTTGAAGGCGTAGCCCGGAACCAGGGCCTCGTACTTGGCGGACTCGTCCTCGACGGACTTGCCGACCCACCAGCGGGCGGTCTTCAGCAGCGCCGGAACCTCTTCCTGACGGATGCCGAACTTACCGGCCAGCGAGACGACCTTGCCGAAGGACTTGACCACGTTGCCGCCGCCCTGGCCCCACTTGACCAGTTCGTCGGCGGAGGTGGAGCCGCGCTGCTTGGCGTCCTCATACAGCTCGTCGCCCTTCGCCATGTAGTAGCCCTCAGAGAGCCACGGCATGGGGAAGGAACCACGGTAGTAGTGGGTCTTGCCCATGACCAGCTTCTCGCCGGGGAAGATCATCGGGGTCAGGTGCGAGTAAGCGGCCTTCAGGGCCTTGGCCCGGCGGATGATGGGAACGTCGTGGATGTTGTCGGCATACGTCCGGGTGTACCAGTAGGGGAACTCCATGTTGGCACTGGACAGGGTCTGGTAGTACAGGTCGCGGAGCTTCTTGGCACGCGGAGTGGGCTCCTTCTGGACCTCGCGGTCCACCATGTCTGCGGGCGGCTCGCCGCCGTACCGCTGTTCGAGCGAGATGCCCTTTTGCTGCAGAATCTCAGCCAGAGTCGCAGTCTTTGCCATCGAGCTCGTATACCCCCTTCGTACCTGCACGTGTTGGCCTTGACGTTCCTTCGTCCGCCACTCCGAGCGTACCAATACGAACCCCCCGGCCACATCGGCAGGGGGGGTTAGCACCGGTATGAACTTCGGGAGTGCGCCATGCCGCGGGTCGTCCCATTGGCGCAAAGGACTAGGCCTCCTGTCCTGGTTTCGTACTGTTGGCCTAAGCCTGCGGTCCTGGCGCAGGGGGACATGTTATACTGTTCACAAAGGGAGGGGAGGCCCGTGCCATCCGAACAGGAAATCCGCTGGCTGACGCTCCTGCAACGCACGCAGAATCAGCTGTCCCGGCTTCATGGGTTCTCCCTGGTGGTCCTGGATCCCGACTGCAACGAGGTTACCGTTCCTTCAGGCCTCCCGCCGGCGTGTGCGGCAGCCGACCCCACCCGCTCCAGCGCCTGCTGGAACCTCAGGCGGGAGGCCGTGGCGCGCATACAGAGAACGCGCCAGACCGTAAGCCTCCCCTGTCCCCGCGGCCGCTGCTGCTTCGTAAGCCCGCTGGGCGTGGACCCCGACGACTTCGAGACCCCCGTCGTCTACTTTGTGGCCGGAAGCGGCCCCGCCCAGGCGGCGGGCAGCGTGCGGCTCATCCAGGATCTCTTCCGGCTGGTCCGGCCCCCGGCCGCGCCCGGACCGGGCCCGGGCGCCCGGCCGGAGGACGCCTCCCCGGCTGCAACGCCCAGGGCGGCGGAAGGCGAGGCCGGCCTGCTCACCGAACGGGAGCGGGAGATCCTGGCCCTGATCGGGGCGGGGCTCACCAACCGGGAGATCGCCTCGCAGCTCTATATCTCCCAGTCCACCGTCAAGACCCACATCACCCACCTGCTCATGAAACTCGGGCTCAACAACCGCACGGAAGCGGCCCTCTACGCCGTGCGCGAGTCGATCTGCCCCCGGACGAGCGGGTCGCGCAAATCACCGCTGTAGCTTCTGGGAAAGGCGATTGCATGAACGTACAACTTCCTTCCCTGCGCCGGCGCCTGCTCACGGCTTTCGCCCTGACGCTGCTCACCCTGTGGATTCTGCTCACCGCGATCTATGCCCTGATGAGCGACCGCCTCACCCAGATCTACCTGGTCGACCGGATGCAGGTCGCCATTCAGGTGGCGTGGGACGCCTATCACGATGGCCCGGACCGCCTGATCACGTCCATCCAGGCGCTCGCCCGGAACGCCGCTTCCGACGGGCCGCTCAGCACCGCGGCGCTCCCGCCGCTGCTCGACGCCCTGCCGGAAGCGGACTTCGCCGCAGCCGTGAGCCCGGAGGGCCTCACCCTGGGCCATACGAACCCGGATCGCGTGGGCCAGGCGCCCCCGTTCCCCGAAATTGCGGCGGAGGCCCTGCGCACGGGCCAGGTGCGTTCGAGCAGCGAACTGGTCACAGCGGATTTCGTCGCCGCACACATGCCGCAGGCGCTCCACCGCCTCTACGTCCCGGCGGGATGCCAACCGGGAGACGCCGGCTGCACCGATGTGGGCATCGTGCAGGTAGTGGCGGTTCCGGTCCGTACGGACACCGGCGACGTCGCCGTCGTGGCGGGCATCCTGCTCAACAACACCGAGCAGATTCCCAGCGCCGCCTCGGAGCGCCTCCCCGGTTCCTACCTCTCCGTGGCCGTGGAGGGTATCCGCATCTCATCCAACATCATCACCCGGCAGCAGGGCCTGGTGGAGACCGGAAGCCAGCAGAGTTCCGGGCTCCGCAGAGCCGTGAAGCAGGGGGAGCGCTACTACGGAACCGTGCCGGTGGGGGCGGAGCGGCACTACGTGGCCGCAGACCCGATTCACAACGCCGCCGGCCAGGTCATCGGTGCGCTCAGCATCGGCCTGCCGCAGACCCGCTTCGCCATGTATACCGACGGCGCACAGGCGCTCATGCTGGCCTGCGGGCTGCTGGCGGTGCTGTTGAGTCTCGGGATCGCACACGCCATGGCGCGCCAGTTGGTGCAGCCGATCACGGGGCTGGAGCGGGATATCGTCCGGCTGACCACGGCCGCCCGTTCCCATGACCTGGCCCGCGCCACCCAGTTGATCGACCCCCCACCCGCCCTCTACAGCCGCGAGGTCCAGGCTCTGCACCAGGCGTTCCAGACCCTCGCCGGCGCCCTGGTGGAGCAGACCAAGAAGACAGAGACCTACCTGCACCAGATCGAGGACGACAGGGCAGAACTGCAGGCGCTGACCGGTCAGCTGCAGGAGGCGAAGGCGGCGCTGGAGGCCGAGGTGGAGCACCGCACCTTCGAGCTGAAGCAGGCCGTGGCGGAACTGAAGCAGGCCAATCAGCTGAAGAGCAACTTCCTCGCGTCGGTGAGCCACGAACTGCGCACGCCGCTCAACTCCATCATCGGCTTCTCCGAGATGCTGATCGATGAGCTGGCCGGTCCCGTAAACGCCAAGCAACGGGAGTACCTGGACCACATCCTCTCCTCGGGCAACCACCTGCTGCAGCTCATCAGCGACCTCCTCCACCTCTCGCAGATCGAGCAGGGCCGCATGTCCCTGGAACTGCAACCCGTCGCCCTGCAGGAGTTGATCGAGTCTGTCCACCAGCGCTGCATCCCTTCGGCGGACGCCGCCGGACTGAAACTCGAGGTCAACTGCGATCCGGGTGTCCCCCCGATCATGGCCGACCCCACGCGGGTGAAGGAGATTCTCGATAACCTCCTTTCCAACGCCATCAAGTTCACGCCGCAGGGAGGGCGGATCTGGGTTCGCCTCAGCCGGGCAGACGATATGGCCGTGATCGAGGTGGAAGACACCGGCATCGGTATACGCCCTGAAGACCAGACCGCGGTCTTCAATGAGTTTGTGCAGGCCGAATCCGGCTACCGGCGGCGTCACGAGGGCGTCGGGCTCGGGCTGCCGCTCTCCAAGAAGCTGGCCGAAATGCACGGCGGACGCATCGAGCTGAAGAGCCAGTTGGGAAAGGGAACCGTGGTCCGCGTCTACCTGCCGTTACCAAAAGGAGTTGAACAAAGTGGCGGCTCGGATCCTGGTCGTGGAGGATAACAAGCTGAACATGCAGTTGGTTTCCGATCTGCTCACGGTGCACGGGTACGAAGTACTCCAGGCCAGCACGGGCGACCAGGCGCTGCAGCTCGCGCGGCTGCACAGGCCCGACCTGATCCTGATGGACATCTCCCTGAAAGGGATGACCGGCCTCGAAATTACCCATGAGCTGCGCCAAAATCCCCACACCGCCCACATCCGCATCCTGGCGGTCACAGCCTACGCCGGCGAGGAGGACCGGCGGCGGGCCCTCCTGGCCGGCTGCGACGGGTTCGTCTCGAAACCCATCGACACCCGTCAGCTGCCCCGCATCATCGCTGAACACCTGAAGGGGGAATCCGCCCATGGCCGAGTCGGAGGTCCCGCTGATCCTCATCGCTGAAGACGATCCGGCCTCAGCCCGCCTGCTGGCGGAGATGCTGGCGGCCGCCGGGTACGAGACGGCCGTCGCCCCGGACGGCCACGCTGCGCTGACGCTGGTGGCAAACCGGCGTCCGGACCTCGTGCTTCTGGACGTGCGAATCCCGGGTCGCAACGGCTTCGAGGTATGCGAGGAGTTGAAGCATTCTCCGGCCACCCGGGACATTCCCGTGGTGATGATCACCGGCCTCAGCGAAGAGCGCTGGCGCATCCTCGCCATCGAAGCGGGCGCCGACGACCTGCTGGCCAAACCCGTGCGGCGACCCGAGCTCTACGCCCGGGTCCGCACGCTGCTCCAGACGAACCAGCGCGTCCGCCAGCGCGAGCAGCCGGAGGACGTGGTGAACAGCCTGTTTGCGCTGATCGAGCTCAGCGACCCCGGGCTTGCCCGGCACAGCCGGCTCGTGGCGGCCCTCTGCGGCAGCACGGCGCGGGCTCTGGGGCTGTCGGCTGCGGAGGGGCAGCTCCTCTCCTGGGCCGGCCTGCTTCACGACCTGGGGAAGGTGGTCAGCAGCGCCCCGCGGTCGGACCACCCCGCCAACGGCGAGCGGGTGCTTCGGCACCTGGGCCCCCTGTCGCAACTGGCCCCGCTGGTGCGGGGCCACCACGAGCGCTGGGACGGCGGCGGCTGGCCCGACGGGCTCAAGGCCCACCAGCAGTCCACGCTGTTGCAGGTGCTCACCATGGCCAACGCCCTGGCCCACCTGCTGGCGGAGGAAGACCATGCAGAAGCGGCGGGGCGACGCCTTCGGCAGCAGGCGGAGCAAGGCTGGTGGAACCCGGTGCTGCTCCAGCCGATGCTGGGTTCCATTCCGCAGGAACACGTGCGGGCATGAGCCCCTCCGGTCCGGACTCGCTCCACTTCCGCCGCCAGCCCCCGACGGCTGAGTCCTGCCCCCCAGATGCTGCTCCCGGGGAAGTCGCAAGGGCGGGGACGATCAAAATAGAACCGCCACCCCCTCTTCCGGGGGTGGCGGTTCTCGCAACCGGTCACCGCAGCGCCGGGGCACGGCTGATGTCGAGCGTCACGCAGAGTTCCCCGAACCCGCCCGTCCACGTCCGCGGGTACGGCAGCTTGGCGGTCAGCCGGCGGATGCCGTGGTTCTCGTACAGCATGTACGCCTGCAGCCGGCTGAAGCCCATCTCGCGGGCGACCTCCACCAGGCGCTCGGCCAGGGCCGTGCCGATGCCCTCCCCCTGGCAGTCGTCCCGCACCAGGAAAGCGGCTTCGGCGGTCTCGTCGTCGACCCGGCCCAGTTCGGCGATGCCGACGACCTCGCCCTCGCTCAGCGCCAGGATCACCGCCTGGTCCTCGGGGTCGCCCTCGCAGAGGCGAACGGCCTCCTGCTCCGGCGAGACGGTCACGCCCGAGCTGCAATAGCGGAGGTACAGCGTGTCGGACGAGAGGCGCCGGTACATGTCGGCAATCAGCGGCTCGTCCTCGGGGGTGCAGGGCCGGAGCACCACGGGGCGCCCGGTCCGCGAGACGAACTGTACGACATCGTGCTGAATGGTGGCAGGCATGCTCTCGCCCCCCTCCGTCCGTTGCTGCCGCTATTGTTCCCATTTTCACTTAAAGTCTAACCCGCGGCCGCGGTCGCGCGCATGACACGTCCGGAGGGGTCTCCACCCCTCCGATCGGACCAAATCGCATCGGTCCCCCGCCGGTGCGGCGTCCAACCGATCAGTCCGCGTGGCTGGTGCGCTCCCGGCCGGCGGTGGTCAGCACCGGCTCGGAGGCGGCCTCCCGGCTGCGCTCGGCCTCCTCGCTGCACCAGGATCTCACCGTGGCCTCGATCACGTCCCACGCCTGCTCCACGATGCGGGGATCCAGCTGCGTGCCGCTACAGCGACGGAGTTCGGCGAGCACCGTCTCGGCGCCGAGGGAGGCGCGGTAGCGGCGGCGGGAGCACATGGCCTCTGCCGCGTCGGCCACGGCGATGATCCGGCTCATGTACGGGATCTGCTCGCCGGCGAGCCCGTCAGGATAGCCGGAGCCGTCCCAGCGCTCGTGGTGGTGGCGCACGGCCTCGGCCACGTCCGCCATGCCTGAGACCGCGCCCAGGATTTCCCCGCCGATCGCGGCGTGCGCCTGCATCTGGCGCCATTCCGCCTCCGTAAGCGGGCCCGGCTTCAGCAGCACCGCCTCGGGCACGCCGATCTTGCCGATGTCGTGCAGGGTCGCGGCCAGCACGAGCCGCCGCTGCTCCTCCGCGCTCATGCCCAGGGTCTCCGCCATGCGGCCGGCCAGCTCGGCGGTGCGGTTGCCGTGGCTGGCGGTCATCCGATCCCGCGCGTCCAGTGTGGCCGCCAGCGCCGCCACCGTCTCCTGGAAGGAGGTCTCCAGGGCCCGGTAGGCCTCGTCCAGCTCCTCCGTGCGGGCGGCCACCTCCTGCTCCAGCTCCGCCCGCCTGGCCAGCGCCCGCTGGCGCATCTCGTTGAAGCCGGCGAAGAGGTCCTCGAGTTCCCGCGCGCCGCTGAACTCCGCCGGGTCCAGCGAGACAGGTTCCTCCCAGTGGACCACCGCCGTGCGCAGCCGCTCCAACGGCTTGGTGGCCCGCTCCGTCACCCGCCAGGAAACCAAAGTCGCCACCAGCGTGGCCGCCACCGTGATCCACAGGGTGGTTCGCACCCACGGCTCGAGCAGCTCCGTTCCCACCCAGCGGAACACGGCCACCTCCACGCTGCCCAGCTGTTGGTTGAAGTGCGTGATGGGCTCGGACTCGACCCAGACCTGCGACGGGTCGATCCCCGGGTCACCCGCACTGGTGCGGAGACCGCCGGAGGGGAGCCGCACCTTCACGTAGGCCACCCCGTCCTGGCGCGAGGCCAGGTGCACCGTGGTCTCCATATGGGTCGTGTTCTCCCAGTCGTTGCCGATGGTCACCGCGAGGGTCGACGCGACGGCCCGCGCCATCTGCCGCACCTGCGCCTCGGTCTGGATGGCGTTCCACCAGAGGAAGAGGGCGGCTCCTCCCCATACGATCAGCATCGACACAACCCACATGGCACTCCCGAAGTGCACCCGGAGCGAAAGCGACGACCGTCTCATCACCGTTCACCTGTTGCCCTGCCTCACCCAGGCGGACCACTGGCGGTAGGCCAGAGCCTGGGACTCTCTCCCGAGCCGGTTCGTGATGTCCTCCCATTCCGCCGCGGCCGTGTGCAGGGCTTCCTCCGCCGATGCCTCTCCGCGCAGCACCTTCAGCACGGCGCGGTCCAGTGCCTGGGTGTAGGACCACCCGCCGGGGATGGTGAGGTCGGCCATCGGCCGCTCCAGCGACCGCTCCACCGCCGCGTAGAGATCGGCTGCGATGTCGGGAGACGGAAAGAGCGTCTGCTGCTCCGGATGGGCGAGGTGGCTGTACCGGTAGGGATCGTTGATGGTGTCAGCCCGCGTGATCATCCGCCCGCTCACCTCGGGGCTGGTGACGTACTTGGCCACGGCGGCGGCCACGTCGGGCTGGCGGGACCTGGAGGAGATCACCAGCACCCGCCCGAAGAAGATGCCGCCGCGCGGAGCCCCCTGCGCCTGGCCGGGCACGTCGGTCCACCCGAGCCGGCCGGCGACCTGCGATTTCCATACCTCGGTGTCGTATGAGAAGCGGGCGGTGTCGGAGAACTGCACCGCCATCGGCACGGTGCCCGCAAACAGCGCCCGGTTCAAGTCCTCCCAGTCATACAGGGCCTCCGGCGCCACCTCGCGCTGGAGCCGGGCCAGGTCTTCCAGCACCTGCACGGCCAGAGGGCTGTCAACCTGCGGGCGCATGTTGGCGTCGAAGTACTTCCCGCCCAGGCTGGCGTAGCGCTCCACGAACCACATGTAGGCCTTGTTCTCGCGCCCGATGATGGCCGTGCCGTAACGGGTGCCGCCCGGCAGGTACTCCGTGCCCGCCAGAGCGCGCGCCGCCGCATCGTACTCCGCCCAGGTCTCAGGCGGCTCCAGGTCCAGGCGCTCGAACAGATCCTTCCGGTAAAAGAGAAGGTGCGTGTCGCCGTCGTAGACGAAGCCGTAGAACCGGTCGCCGAAGCGCATGTAGAGGTTCCGGTAGACGGGCAGAATGTCGGTGAACCAGGGGTCTGTGGTGTCGATCCACTGGTCGACCGGCTGAATCAGCCCCTGGGAGATGAAGAGGTCCAGGTGGCGGGGCGGAATGATCACCAGGTCCACCTCATCGCCGGCCTCGCGGACGAAGCTGTCCAGCTCGGTGGTCAGGTGAGGCGGAAAACGCAGCTCCGGGCGCACGCCGAAGCGCCGGCAGATTTCGTCTGCCTCCAGCTCGAAGGAGCGTGTGGCCTCTTCGGAGTCGCCCACCACGTACAGGGGAGTGCAGGCCTTCGCGGCCGCAGGCTCTTCCGGAACGGTGGCCGGCAACCCCGGTCCGGCCGTCCGCACGCTGGGCCCCGCACCGCCACAGCCCGTTACGACGACCAGCAGTCCAACCAGCACTCCGAGCGCGAAACCCCGCCGCATCTCGCTCTCGCCTCCCGAGGGAATCGTCGCACACATCCCCCAGCCCGGGAGAGTGGCGGAGCGTCCAATTCACATATTACCATATATTTCGCGTCTTGAACTTACCAAGAACCCCATTCATCGCACACCGAAACGGCGAGCGGCCCCGGCAAACTGCCGGAGCCGCTCGTGGCACTAGTACAGGCTCACGTTTCCGGGGCCGTACGATTCGAGCCGCCGCTTGACCGCCTGGAGGAAGCGGGCGCAGACGAGGCCGTCCAGGATGCGGTGGTCCAGCGAGAGGCAGATGTTCATGATCGAGCGAATGGCGATGGCGTCGTTCTCCAGGACCACCGGCGTCTTCGTGATCGCCTCGAACGAGAGGATCGCCGCCTGCGGGTAGTTGATGATCGGCGCCGACAGGAACGAACCGAAGGCGCCGGTGTTGTTGACCGTGAAGGTGCCGCCCGAGACGTCGTCCACCGTCAGTTTCCCGGCCCGGGCCCGCGCCACCAGGTCGGCCACCGCCAGGTTCAGGCCGGCGATGGAGAGCCGGTCGGCGTTCTTGATCACGGGCACCGCCAGGGCCTCCTCCGTGGCCACCGCGATGGAGATGTTGATCTCCTGCTTGACCACGATGTGGTCGCCCGCCCACTGGGAGTTCAGGATGGGATACTCCTTCAGGGACTCGACCACCGCCTTGATGAAGAAGGGCATGTAGGAAAGGCTGAGGCCGTGCTGCCGCCTGAACTCGGGGTTCACCTGCTCCCGCAGCCTCACCAGATCGGTCACGTCCACCTGCATCATCGTCCAGGCGTGCGGCGCCTCGTGCTTGGACTGGACCATCTTGTTGGCGATGCGCCTGCGCACCGGGTCGACGGGGATCACCCGGTCGCCCGGGCCGGAACGCACGGGGTAGCCGGCGGGCGCAGGGGCTGCGAAGGGCGCGCCGGTCACCGGCGCGGACGGAGGCTCGGGAGCCGGGGCAGAGGCCGCAGCCGCGGCCGGAGCCACAGCCTGTGCGGGGGGAGCCGAAGCGGAAGCCCGCTGCGCCTCGATGTAAGCCTCCACGTCCTTGCGGGTGATGCGCCCGCCGAGGCCGGTGCCGTGCACCCGGCTCAGGTCGACGCCGTGCTCCTGCGCCAGCCGCACCACCGCAGGGCTGTAGCGGCCGCCGGCGGTGCGGGGCGGCGGCGCGATGACGGCGGTTGCCGTCCCGCCGCTTCCCGGGGCAGCCGTTCCCGCAGACGCCGCGCCTGCGGAGGCCACGGCTGCCCCTGCGGAGCCCGTCTCCGCAGGCGCCGTCTCCGCGACAGCCTCAGCCGGTGCGGAGGGACCCGCCGGAGGTGAACCGGCGTGCGCGGCCTCCTCCTCCGTCAGGATCGTCGCGATGCGCGTCCCCACCGGGACCGTGCTCCCCTCCGGCACGTCCAGCGAGACGATGCGACCCGCGACCGGGCACGGGATCTCGGCGTTCACCTTGTCGGTGATCACCTCGGCGATGGGCTGGTAGCGCTTCACCAGGTCGCCCGGGGCCACGAGCCAGCGATGGATCGTCCCCTCCGTCACCGACTCGCCCAACTGAGGCATCGTAATCTCCAAGGCCGTCTCCCTCCTCTGCCTAGAACTGCGCCAGTTGCCGCATGGCCGCCAGGCATTTCTCGGTCGACAGCATGTAGAACTTCTCCATGGGGTCGGCGTAGGGCATCGCCGGCACGTCGGGGCCGCAGAGCCGCTGGATCGGCGCGTCCAGGTCGAACAGGCACTCCTCGGCGATGATGGCGGCCACCTCGGCGCCGATCCCGTGGGTCTTGGAGGCCTCGTGTACGATCAGCACCTTGCCCGTCTTGCGGGCGGCGGCCACGATCTCCTCCTTGTCCAGCGGGAGCAGCGTCCGCAGGTCCAGCACCAGGGCCGAGTAGCCCTCCTTCTCCAGGAGTTCGGCCGCCTGCAGGCAGAAGTGAAGCGTCTTGCCGTAGGAGATCACCGTGATGTCGGTGCCGTCACGCTTCACCTCGGCCCGGCCGATGGGGATCACGTAGTCCTCCTCGGGCACCTCACCCTTCACCGCCCGGTAGAGCCCCTTGTGCTCGAAGAAGAGCACCGGGTCGGGGTCGCGGATCGCCGCGGTGAGGAGGCCCTTGGCGTCGTAGGGCGTGGCGGGCACCACCACCTTCAGCCCGGCGGTGTTGGTGAAGTACTGCTCCACGGACTGCGAGTGATAGAGGCCGCCGTGCAC
>NZ_JBFNEH010000016.1:0-64962 GCF_040797425.1 Symbiobacterium sp.
CCCGGGCGGCAGCCGCTCAACCCTGAAGGCACAGATTCGGGAACAGAACCGGATCGGTTCGGGCGCTTTCTGCGTCACAAAAGATGGTCGCTCCGCACGGACCGAGTTCGGACACCCTATTTCCGGGGCAAAGGAGGCAACGCATGCGTCCGGGTTCACAGCGCGATTTCACGCGGGGCTCGATCCCGGGGCACATCCTGATGTTCTCGCTCCCGCTGTTCGCGGGCAACCTGCTGCAGATGCTCTACAACGTGGTTGACTCGGTCTGGGTCGGCCAGGTAATCGGCAAGCACGCGCTGGGCGCCGTCACGGTCTCCCAGCCGCTCATTTTCGCCCTGATCTCGCTGGTGGTCGGCCTGACGATGGCCACCACCACCCTCGTGGGCCAGTACCGCGGGGCCGGGCAGGAGGACCTGGTGCGGCGGACCATCGGCACCTCCCTTACCCTCCTCGCCGTGTTGGGGGCCGTCATGGGTCTGGTGGGCGTCGTGTTCCGCTACCCGCTGCTCCGGCTTATCGCCACCCCCGAGGAGATCATCCACGATTCGGCCGCCTACCTGGGCATCTTCATGGGCGGCATCCTGGTCCTCTTTCTTTACAACACCCTCGGGGCGATCCTGAGGGGTCTCGGCGACGCCAACACCCCGCTCATCGCCCTGGCGGTGGCCACGGGGCTCAACATCCTGCTGGACGGCGTCTTCATCCTCGGCCTGGGGCCGGTGCCCCAAATGGGCGTTCCGGGCGTCGCCATCGCTACGGTGATCGCCCAGGGTGTGAGCGCCGTCTGGCTCCTGCGCTGGATGCTCCGAAAGAGCGACCTGATCGCGCTGAGCCGCGACTACTTCCGGGTTGACTGGAACCTGGCCGGCCGGATCTTCCGCATCGGCCTGCCCGCCGGGCTGCAGCAGGCGGTGGTCTCCTTCGGCATGGTCACGGTGACCGCCCTGATCAACAGCTTCGGACCGGACGTGGTGGCCGCCTTCGGCGCGGCGCAGCGGCTGGACCAGGTTGCCTTCCTCCCCTCGATGTCGATGGGCCTCGCCGTCACCTCGGTAGTGGCGCAGAATCTGGGTGCGGGAAAGCTGGACCGGGTCTCTTCCGCGGTCAAATGGTGCGCCGGCCTGGGCGTGCTGATCACCAGCCTCGTCACCGTGGTCGCGGTGGTAAAGCCGACGCTCCTGATCGCCCTGTTCAACCGCGAGCCGGACGTGCTGGCCGCCGGCAGCCTCTACCTGCGCATCAACGGCTGGAGCTACATCTTCTTCGCCCTGATCTTCGTGCTGGGCGGCGTGATGCGGGGCGCCGGCGACACGATGGCCACCCTGGTGATGACCATCATCGGCCTGTGGGTGGTGCGGGTGCCCGCCGCCTACCTGCTGGCGGCACGCATGGGCCCGGCCGGCATCTGGATGGGCATCCTCATCTCGGCGGTGGCCAGTTTCCTGCTCCACCTGGGCTACTACGCCACGGGCCGCTGGAAGCGCAAGGTGGCGCTGCCGCAGTCGGCCCCCGCGGGCGGGGAGACATAAGCAAGGGCCATCGAGCCCCGGGAGCACGGCCCCCGGGGCTCGATGGCCTCCTTGTTTCCGCATCACAGCCGCGGCCGGACCTCCGTCTCGAACCGTTCGCTGAGGAAGTAGTACAGCAGCGGCTGGCCGAGGATGACGACCGCGAGCCAGCCCAGCACGGGAATCCAGCCGATCAGGCCGAAGGCGATGAGGAAGAGTACGAAGATCCCGGCGCCCAGCAGCGCCTCACCGATGTGCGAGCGGATGATCCGGAATCCCGTGCCGATGGCCAGACCCACGGAGTAGTCATCCTGAATGGTCAGGTAGGCGGGGTACAGCATGAGGGTCACCGCGGCGGTGGGCATCCAGACGACCCAGACGAGCCACCCGAGCACCGGAATGAACAAGAGGATAGAGCTCAACGGTATGATGATGACATCGAAAATCAGGCCAATGAGAATCATCCGGCCAAAATACCGGGTGGCATACGACCAGAAGGTGCTCAGGTTCACCCCTTCGCCCCGACGGTAGGCCACGACCGAACCGACCAGTCCGGCGTTGGTCAACCCGTGGACGACGAGTCCAACGATGGCAATCGCCGCGATGAACCCAAACGCCCCGGTCACGGCTGCGGTTTTCGGGAAGACATAGCCGACGGGGTTCAAGCGCATGGGACTCATGGACTCGCGAATCAGATTCGAGATGCTCGGCCCGAGCCCCACCAGCGCCAGAACCATCCCGACGGCGGCACCCACCAGCTGGATGAGCAGCGCCCCGAATCCGGCCCAGGCAAACTGTTGCCAATCACGGAAGAACCGCTGAAATGTCCGTCCCAGGTCCACCTCGTCGCCTCCTCATGCCAGAATCTGAGGATGGGTCACATCCGCCGAAAGCCATTACCCTGAAAAGTTACCCTTTAATGTTTTGTTCGTCCTGGCGTGCTATTCTTCCTGCTGCAACGCCAGAAGTTCCGAGAGCGTGACCAGCCGGATTCCCCGCTCCTCCAGCTCCGGCAGAACCTCCCGCAAGGCTGCTGCCGTGCCCTCTCGCCCGATGCCCACGTGGCCGATGCCAATGGCGGCCCCGTGCTCCTCGGCCCAGTCGGCCAGCTTGCGCAGCTGGGCGATGGCGGCTTCCTTGCCCGCTTCGTGGTCGAGGAAGAGCGACCGCTGCATGCACGGCACGCCCATCGCCACCGCCGTGCGGGGCACGACGGTGTTCTCTGTCGTCATGCTATCCAACACGTATTTGCCGTGACGCTTGGCCACCTCCAGCACCGCCCGCACCACCCGCTCGTCCTGGGTCGCCACGGTGCCCATGTGGTTGTTCATTCCGCGCGCCTCCGGCACGGCCGCCAGCCACTCGGTCACCAGGCGCTGAATCTCCTCGTCGGTCTGGCGTGCTGAAATGGGCCGCCCCGCGTACCAGTCGGGGTTGACCTGCCCGGCGTCCATGGGCAGGTGCAGGATTACCTCGTGCCCGAGCGCGCTCACCCGCCGCGCAAGGGCGCCGGCGTCCGGCCGGTCCGGGAAGACGGCGAACGTCAGCGGCCGGCCCAGGGCCAGCAGGTCATCCAGCCCCGGTGCGCCGGTGGTCAGGTCGTCGATGACGATGGCCAGCAGGGGCGGCTGCCCCGGAACCCGGGCGGCGTTGCAGAAGACCGACCCGTAGCTGTGGGAGGAGCCCATGGCCTCGATGGCAGCCGGCGCGGACCGCAGCGCCAGGGCGGCCATGAACATGAAGAAGATCCAGGCAATCTGGGCCTTGTGCAAGTCCTCCCCCTCCTTCCAAGGGAAGGCTTATGCACGGACGGGCCCTCTATGACAGGCGGGAGGCCCGCCCGATGCGGGCCTCCGCCCCTGCTGCAACGCCGGGGGAGTCCCCCGTGGGAGTATCGCCCCATGCATACAAGAGGGCTGTCCCGACGCAGATCGTCCTGCCGGGACAGCCCGTAGAACCTGGCCGGCCGCAGCCGGTCAACCCCCGTAGAACCAGCCGGTGTCCCACATCTCCAGCACCTTGGCATCCGGATCGTTCAGGTGCACCGCCACGACCTCGAGGACGAAGACCGTGTGGTCACCGCCGGGAACCGACTGCACGACCTTCGCCTCGAACGCCGCCGGCACCCCCTCCAGAAGCGGAGCCCCGGTCTCGCCGGGCTTGAAGGGCACACCGTTCAGCGTGTTCCCTTCCAGCTTGGTCGGCCGGAAGAACGTCTCCGCCAGCCCCTTCTGATCGGCGCCGAGGATGTTCACCGCAACGGTCGCCCCCTGGCTGAGCAGGGCGTGCAGCCCGCTGTCGGCCTTCACGGCCATCATGACCAGCGGGGGCTGGAAGGAGGCCTGGGAGAGCCAGTTGACCGTCGCAGCGGCAGCCTCAGTGTCCTTCAGGGCGGTGGCCACATAGAGACCGTAGGTCAGCTTCCGCAATACCTGCTTCTTCACCTGGGGATCCATATCGAACCAACCTCCCATGATTCCGTGCTCTCTTTAACATAGTCGTTCCCTAACTTAAGCGAGGTACGGAACGACCGTGCCCCCTGTCAACCCGCCCGGGAGATGAGAAGGAAGGCAGCCGCAGGCCGGGTCAGGCACATACCCGCAGACTGAATCACCCAGACTAGCCGTGGAACCCATCACGCCGTAGGAGGATGCACTGTGCCAGAGAAACTGCAGCTTCCCCACACCCCGGCCGGGCAACTCACCGCGACCATGACCAACCTGGCCAACTTCCAGGGGCAGTTCAACATGGACAAGTCCGGCTACAACCCCAACATGCCCGGCCACGGCACGAACCACGACATGGTCACCCGCCAGCAGCCCCGCACCGTCAAGAAGGTGGGTGCCGGCATCGGGCTCCCCTATGAGGTCCGGCTCGAGATGGCCCTGCAGCTCGACGACCACCAGTGCGCGTTGAACGTGGCGCTGCACCAGTACCGCAAGCACCACTGGCTCACCGAGGGCGCCGAGGCCTTCCACAGCCTGCACCACCTGCTGGACGAGCACATTGAGAAGACCTCGAAGCACATCGACGAGATCGGCGAGCGCGTGGCCCGGCTCGGCGGCGTGCCCACGGCCCACCCGGTGACCCAGCACGAGCTCTCGTACATCAAGCACGAGGTCGAGGGCAGGCACTCGATACGCGACTTCCTGCGCAACGACCTGGAACACGAGCTGAAGATCCAGGAGATGCTGCGCAAGACGATCCGCCGCGCACACGAGCTGGGTGACTTCGGCACGGTGGAGGTGCTGGAGGACATCCTGGTCGAGCGGGAGGACCTGGGCTACCATCTCTACAGCGTGCTGGAGGACGACACCCTGGTGCGCGGCATGACCCACCTGCTGGACGGGCAGGGTGACATGGCCGGCGACCGGCCGATGCCCCCCGACAGCAAGCTGCAGTGACCCGCTCTGCACGGGCGACATGACCCGCAGGCCGGCGGCGCCCCATCGTTTCGAGGGGGCCGCCGGCCTTGCGCTGGCGATGTCCGCGTTCAGGGTTGACCATCCGGCCGAATCGTAGTATGATGACCTCAGAATCGTTATGTCCAACCGAGCATAACGAACAGCGAGCGAGCACCCCCTGCCACCCCCGGGGGTGCTCACTCGTTGTTTCCATTTCGCTCGCCAGCGGCCTCTTCCTGGCCCCGCGTGGCTGCGGCGGCGCTACCGGCCGTAGATGTCCGGCGTGTAGCGCAGCGGCTCGTCGAACGTAAGGAAGTCGATGTTCACCATCAGGATCACGTAGCGCTGCCCCGTCTCGGGGTCGCTGAGCACTACGTGATCCCGGGCGGCATTTTCCACCTCGCCCCGGAACACCTTGGCGGCCCATTCCGGGTTGTTGTCGTTGGTGGTGTAAATCGTGGCCATCTTGCCGCGGTTGAGCCGCAGGATGTTCTCGAGGTAGCTCTGCTCCTCCGGAACCGCCACCTGTCCGCCGTAGACCGGGCCCATCAGTGGCTGCGCCGGACCCATCATAAAGGGCATCCCGGGCCAGCCCCACTTGCCATAGGGCGTCGGCATCTGGCCCATCTGCCCCATCCCGCCCATCGGCATCATCCCGCTCAGGGCAATCCACCTCGCCTAGGAAAAGACTCGTGGGCACTGTTGTGCATCCGCCAGGTAGAAGCAGTGGTTCTTGTACTGACCGGCCAGGGGCCTCCCCCACCAGCTGGAAGGGCACTGCTGGCCGGGTGGCCGGTGGAACCAGAGGGCGAAGGTCGCCGGGTGCTGCCGTTCGCCCCGGGCGTTCCGCTCGGCCAGACGGATGTCGCGCTCACGGGCACCCTGCCAGAAGTAGGGCTTGCACACCGCCTCAAAACCGGTTCGGCACTGCGTCGCCAGGTCGCGGTTGATGATGTCCTGGACGGAGCGGAGATCCCGGAACTCCCCACAGTTGGCGTAGACGCGGTTGGTGATCACGTTGCCCACCATGAGCATGCCGAGGTCGCCCTCGCCCTCGGCCTCCGCCCGCATCAGGCGCGCCATCAGTTCCAGGTCCGCCCGATTGGTTCTGATGCGGCCTATGGTGTACCCCTCCTCTGCCTGGGCGTGTGTGTTTTATGGTATGCGGGCAGCGCTGTGCGGGGTGAGTGGCACGGGGCTACGGGACCTATCGAGGCCCACCGTGGCCAGGTGTGGCGACCGGCTTGCGGAACTCCAGACAGTACAGACGCCCCCCGGCCGGATAGGTGACCCTCACCTCCGTCATCCCGGGCGGTATGCAGTCGACTGGAGCATCGATCGGTCCCCGGCGGCCCTTGAAGAACCTCTGCGCGAACGGGAGCTGTTCCCCCAGTGCGGCTACCCGCTCCGTCTCATCGATGACCACGATCTTCGTGCCGGGTTTCGCCACGCGGGCCATCTCCGCCATGGCCTTCGCCTTGTCGTTGAAGAAGTTGATCCCGCCAACGTGAAACACCACATCGAAGGATGCGTCCCTGAATGGCAGGTGTTCCGCCTCGCCCTGGACCAGCCTCACCCTGAACCCGTAGCGCGCCTGATTGGCCACTCACTGCTGCAGCTGCCCCCAGGAGATGTCGAGGCCATAGTATTCGGCATCGCTCCTGAGGAAGCGCAGGTTGCCGCCGGTCCCCACGGAGACTTCGAGTACAGCATCACCCGGGCGAACCAGGATGTTCCTCAGGTATTCGGTTCTGCACCTGGCTTCGCCGCCAAAGAACCAGTACACGAGTCGCTGCACAGGATCATAGAACGGCGCGAATGAGTCATACAGGCGCTGGTATCTCCGATTTGGCCCCTGCACCTGGTTCTCCTGAAGGAAGACGGGAATCCCATTTCGAATGACAAAGCGACTCCCATCACCGCTGCAAAGGAACGGAGTGTTGTCCTCCCCGACCTGGACGGTGAGGGGCGCATGCGTGAACGGATCGCACAGTTTCTCCAGGAACCTGGGGTCTATGCCCTGCGTCCTCGGTGTCGGCTCCATGATCGGCCTCCCTTCGCATGCGAATCTGTCGAAAATTATACTTTGATCGGGAGAGGCGTCATCGTCCCGCAGTGTCTGCCGGACATCGTACCGGGGTACGACCGCCCCCCGCGTCTGCCGCTTCCCATCGCGCCCCGGACCTCATTCCCACGGCACGGGCCACGAATGCCGAAGGCGTGCTCCGGGACCGCAACGCGGGTGACGGATCGATAGCTCGCACGGCGGCACACAATAGAAAGATAACGAGGAGCTGTTCCGCACTCACGGCGGTGCAGCTCAGGCATCGAAAGGAGGTCGATCCCCCTGCCCCCAAAGCCCAACCGCCTCATCCGCGAGGCCTCGCCGTACCTGCAGCAGCATGCCTACAACCCCGTCGACTGGTACCCCTGGGGCGAGGAGGCCCTGCAGAAAGCCAGGGCCGAGGACAAGCCGATCTTCCTCTCCATCGGGTATTCGAGCTGCCACTGGTGCCACGTGATGGAGCGGGAGTCGTTCCGTGACCCGGATATCGCCGCCATCCTGAACGAGCACTTCGTCTGCATCAAGGTCGACCGGGAGGAAAGGCCCGACCTGGACGACATCTACCAGACCATCTGCCAGCTGGTTACCCGTTCCGGCGGTTGGCCCCTTTCCGTCTGGCTCACCCCTGACCGGAAGCCCTTTTACGTGGGCACCTACTTCCCGCCCGCCGAGCGGTACGGCCGGCCGGGTTTCCGGCAGGTGCTGCTGGCCCTGGCGCGCGCATGGCGGGAGAAGCGGGACGAGGTCGAGCAAGTGGCCGCCAACTGGGCAGAGGGGATCGTCCGGAGCGACGCGCTGGAGCCCCCCGCCGGCGACCTCCCGGACCGTCAGCTCATCGCCAGCGCGGTCTGGGCGCTGGCGGCCAGCGTTGACCGGCAGAACGGCGGCTTCCGCGGGGCGCCCAAGTTCCCCAATCCCTGCACCCTCGACCTGATGCTGCGCTACTGGAAGGACACGGGCGAGGCGCTCTGCCTGGACCTCGTCACCCTCACCCTGCGCAGGATGGCCGAGGGCGGCATTTACGACCAGCTGGGCGGCGGCTTCCACCGCTACTCCGTGGACGCGCGCTGGGCGGTTCCGCACTTCGAGAAGATGCTCTACGACAACGCCCTGCTGCCCCCGGTTTACCTCGCCGCGTGGCAGGCCACCGGCGAGCCGCTCTTCCGGCGCGTGGTGGAGGAGACCCTCGACTACGTGCTCCGGGAGATGACCCATCCCGAGGGCGGCTTCTTCGCCACCATCGATGCCGACTCGGAGGGCGAGGAGGGCAAGTTCTACGTGTGGGATCGCGAGGAGATCCTCGCCGTGCTGGGCCCCGACCTGGGCGAGCTGCTCTGCCGGCACTTCGGCGTGACCGCGGAGGGCAACTTCGAACAGACCGGCAAGACGGTTCTCCACATCGCCGAGCCGGCGGAGGCGCTGGCTGCGGCCGTCGGCCTGCCGCCGGAGGAGGTCGGGGCCCGGATCCGCGCGGGGAAGCGCCGACTGCTGGAGGCCCGGCAGCGGCGGGTGCCGCCCTTCCGGGACGAGAAAATCCTCACCGGCTGGAACGGGCTCATGCTCTCCGCCCTGGCGCGGGCCGGGCGTGCCCTGCGCCGCCCGGAGTATACTGAAGCCGCCCGGCGGGCGGCGGACTTCCTCCTCGCGCACCTGTCGGACGGCAGTGGCGGCCTGCTGCGCCGGTTCAAGGACGGAGAGGCCGGCATCCCCGGTTACCTCGAAGACTACGCCTTCCTTACGGCCGGGCTGATCGACCTGTACGAGGCCACCTTTGCCGAGCGCTACCTGAACGAGGCCATGCGGCTAGCGGACGAGACCCTCAGCCGCTTCCACGACGGCGGCTCTTTCTACCTCACGGCGTCCGGCGCCGACCTCATCCACCGGCCCAGGGCCCTCCTGGACGCCTCGGTACCCTCCGGCGCCGCCGTCGCCGTCATGAACCTTCTGCGCCTTCAGCCCTACCGGTCGGACGACCGGTTCCGGTCCGTGGCGGAGGCGGTCTTCCGCGCCCACCGTCACCTCATGAAGCGGTCCCCCGGCGGCATGGCGGCGATGCTGCAGGCCCTGGCCTTCTACCTCAGCGGCCCCACGGAAGTCACGCTGGTGGGCAACGCCCCGGAGGCGTGGCTGGAGGCGCTGGGGCGCCGGTACGAGCCGAACCTGGTGCTCACCCGCATCGACGGGCCGCGGGACGGCGCGCCGATCTGGACGGGGAAGGCCCCCGTGGGCGGGCTTCCTACCGCCTACGTCTGCCGCAACTTCACCTGCTCTCCACCTGCAACCGCGTGGGAGGAAATCGAGCCGCACCTCCGCTGAGATGCGGCTCTCCCGTTCTCGCCTCTCCCGAAGGGCAACGCGTGCCGCCCCGCCCCAGCCGAGGGGCGGCAGCTTATGTCACCCCCGAATCCACGCCGGCATACACTGCCGGTGTGGGGCCGGCGGTCCCACGGGGAGGTGACCCAGCTTGTTCTACGGCTTCGGCTACCCTGCAACCAAGTCGTCTGCCTACTTCAAGGCCGTTCCCGCACTCTGGTCCAAGGTCTTCCCCTGGTGGGGCAAGAGCTGGGGCATCTAGCACAGCCTCAGCGGTGCCGCCGCACGGCGTCCAGCGGGTCGAGCCACGCCGCCTGCAGCGCCGGTGGCAGCGCCGCCAGGGCCCCGGCCGCGGTCGTAGCGGCGCAGGCCAGGGCCAGGAGACCCAGGAGGGGCCCGGCGCCCAGGTGGCGCACCAGCGCCGCCGTGGCGGGCAGCAGGCGGAGAACGACCGTAGCCAGTAGCCCGCCCGCCAGGCCGCCCGGCAGTGCCACCGCCACGGACTCCCCCACCGTGAGGACCAGCAGGTAGCTGCGCGTTGCCCCCATCGCGCGCAGCATCCCCAGTTCGGCGCGCCGCTCCCCCACCCGGATCGCGGCCAGGAGGCCGCTCAAGAGTGCGGCCCCCAGTGCGGCGACGGCCGCGGCGCGCCCCAGGTGGCGCACCAGCGGCTGCAGGTCGGTGAGCACGTGGCGGGTCGCCTGCTCGCCCACCACGGCCACGGCCTCCGGGAGCACCTGCGCCAGCGTCGCGCGGATCATCGGCGCCGACGCCCAGAACTCCAGCCGCATCACCAGCACCGAGGCCCTCTCCCCCGCCGGCTCCCCGGCGCCGCCCCGGGAGAGGTCCACTGCTTCCACGGCCTTCACCCCGAGCAGTTCGGCGCCGGCGATCGCCCGCTGCCACTCCGCCGCGTCGATGGCCGCCGGGACGGGGGCGGCATCGCCCGTGGCCAGCCACCGCATCACCTGCTGCTCGTGCCCGGGCAGGGTGAGCACCATGTCCGCACCCAGGGTCGTCAGCCCCCGCTCCAGCGTCCGACCCATGGCGAGCAGCAGCCCCAGCGCACCCACCAGTGCGGCCGCGGCGAGAGCCGCCGCCAGCAGGCCGGCAGCGGCATGCCCGGGAGAGCGGCGCAGCTGCGCCCAGAGGACGCGGCCCAGTCCCGGAGGACCGGGGGGGCTGGCATCAGCGCGCATGGCTGACCCGCCCCCCGCTCAGCACCAGGTGACGGTGGGCCAGCGGGACCAGTTCGGTGCTGTGGGTCACCATCACCACGGTGGTGCCGGCCCGATTCTCCTCCTGGAAGAGCGACACCACCTCCCGCTCGGTCTCCTCGTCCAGGTCGGCGGTGGGCTCGTCCAAGAGCAGCACCTCGGGCCGGTTGAGCAAGGCCCGCGCCACCGCCACCCGCTTCTGCTGGCCTCCCGAAAGCTGCCAGGGATAGCGGTGGATATGCTCCGCCAGGCCGACCCGCTCCAGGAGCTCCATCGCCCGCTGCCGGTCGCCCCCTTCACCCGGCGGCAGGAAGGAGGCCGGCAGCAGGAGGTTCTCCAGAACGGTGAGCGTGGGGATGAGGCTGGTGAACTGAAAAACAAAGCCAATGTGGCGGGCCCGGAAACGGGCCCGCTCCGCGTCGGAGAGTGACCAGAGGTCCTGCCCCATCACCGACACCGTGCCCTCGTCGGGCCGGGTGAGACCGCCCATCAGCGCGAGCAGGGTCGACTTGCCGGCGCCCGACCGGCCCGTCACCATCACGAACTCCCCGGGCTCGACCCGGCCGCTGAGCGGCGCCAGGGCCACCACCGACTGGCCCCGCGTTCGGTAGGTCTTGCTGACTTCGTAGAGCTGGATCACCGGGTGCTCCTCTCCTAACGTGCGTGGATCGCCTCGTGCGGTTCCAGTCGGGTGAGTCGCAGGGCCGGCCACGCGGCCACCAGTGCACCGCCGGCGGCTGCGAGCACCACCACGGCGGCGGCCAGCAGCGCCTGCTCCCCGGCGGGCGGGTAGAGGAACGGCAGGGTGTAGGAGACCATGATCGCCTCTTTGAACAGGCCGTACACGGCCCCGCCGCCGGTCACGCCGGCGAGGCCCCCGAGCCCGCCCAGCAGGGTGGCCTCCAGCACCAGGGCGCGCACCGACTGCCCGGCCGTCGCCCCCATTGCCCGCAGGAGTCCAATCTCCCGCCGCCGCTCCCGGGCGATGGCGAAGAACAGGACGACGAAGAGCAGGAGGGCGATCAGGAGCACCGACAGGGTCACCGGCACGAGGCCGGACATCAGGAGGGCCAGGTCCTCTGCGACGCTGAGGGCCACGTCGCCCGCCGTAATCACCGCCACGCCGCCCACCCGCCGGCCGATCTCGGCGGCCACCGCGGCCGCGTCGGCGCCTTCATCCAGGGCCACCAGGATGGCCGACACGTGGCCCTGCGGGACTTCCAGCGGCTGCTCTGCCAGTTCGTGCGAGCGCTCGGCCATCTTCCAGACGGCCTCCTGGGGCAGGAAGACGGTCTCGTCCATGCCCATGCCCGTCGGGTCGAGCCGTGCGCCGAGCCGGAAGGTCGTGCCGTAGAAGGTGAGGGGGTCGCCCGTCACGCCGAGGATGTGGTTCCCCACCAGTACCTCGTCGGGGGCGAGCTCGCGGCCGAGTTCCCGCCGGAGCCAGGGGGTGACGGTGAAGTCGGTGGACGGGTCGTAGCCCACCAGCATGAGGTGCCCGGTGCAACAGGCCGACGAGGCCAGCGTCGCCACGAAGATCTGGGGCGAGGCCGCCTTCACGCCCTCGATGGAGCGGATCTCGGCCAGGGCCCGCTCACCCTCCATGTAGAAGGCCGTGGGCAGGCCCATCACCAGGGCCGTGTGCAGCTCCCCGGCGGCCCCTGCGGGCACGACCATCAGGTCGGCACCGAGCCGGTCCAGCCCGCGGGCCACCGCATGGTCCACGCCGCGGCCGATCAGGCCGCCGGCGAAGGCGGTGCCGGCGACCACCATCACGCCCACCAGAACGGCCAGCGTCCGGCCGGGGTTGCGGAGAAGGTTCCGGAGCGCCAGCCCCAGGAGCCCGAGGACCGGGTTACCCCACACGGCGCTCCACCCCCGCCGCATCCAGCCGACGCAGCTGCAGCACCCCCACGAGGCCCGCCATTACGGTGATGCCGCCGGCAAGCAACGCCCCGGGCTTGAAGCTGAGGTTACAGGGCATGCCGGCCATGGCACAGGTGGGCACCAGCCACAGCGGGATGAGGATCATGAGGAGGCCGGCGCCCGTGACGGCGAGGGAGACGCCGCGCCCCGAGTCAGGAAAGAGGAAGGCCGCCAGGCCGGCGAACGCCACCAGCGCGGCGACGCCCTGGAAGGCGCGCTCGGACCAGTAACAGCGCATGGGCATCACACCGCCGCTGGCCGTCTCGACCATGTGGCCGTGGTCGATGCAGGTGTGCAGCAGAAAATGAGATGCCGCCAGTGCCCCGATGCCAAGCAGAACGAACAGCAGCGGACGCCAGTCGCGACTCCGGGTACGCACAGCACAACCAACCTCCCACCATATAGCTGACAATTCGGGCTACTATGACGGTATCCCTAGCACCGAATAAGCGCAATACGCTGTCAGCCGTACACCTGCGGGAGCCCTTCTAGGGTAAGGACTCTATCCTCGCCGCCCGGGCGGAAACCCGAGCCAGAAGGCGGGCCCGGGCGCGGGTACGCTGCTCCGGAACGCGGCGGGACAGCCCCGGCGGGCCTGACCGGGTCGGGCGCCCGCGCAGCCCGGGTCGCGAAGGTGTCCGGGGCGGCGCCCAATATAACACCCCCGGCCGCACGGACCGGGGGTGGCGCATGTCGTGACCATCTACCGGAAGAGCAGGCGGAACAGGAGATAGACCAGCAGCATCACGCCGATCATGGCCAGGACGACGGGCAGGAGCACCTGGTAGGCCGCGATGATCATCGCCAGCGTGTCGGCCCAGGTGAACCGCGGCTCGCCCTTCTCGCCCGCCTCCCGGGCGGTGCGGGCCGCGCGGCGCCTGGCCAGTTCGTCATGTTCCGGGTTCCGCATGTCCGTCCCCTCCCTCTGCCTTCCAGCGCCATTCTCCGTACAGGAAGCGGTACCGCTGCTGATCGCGCAGCACCGCAGCCACGTAGTGCCGCGTCTCCGCAAAGGGAACCTGCGTGAGCGTGTGGCGCTCGCCCGTCCACCGCTCCTGCTCCAGCCAGTCCTTCACGTTGCCGAGCCCGCCATTGTACGCCGCCAGGGCCAGCACCGGGTCGCCCGCGAACTCCTGCAGAAGCGCCGCCAGGTACCAGCAGCCCACCCGGATGTTGTACGCAGGCTCGTAGAGGCTGTCCGGGCTGAACGGCAGCCCCATCTGCTCCGCAACCCAGCGGCCGGTCTCGGGCATGATCTGCATCAGCCCCCGGGCCCCCTGCGGGGAGGTCGCTGCGGGGCGGAAACGGGACTCCGCGCGGATGAGGGCGACCACCAGGTAGGGATCGAGGCCGTGCTCTGCCGCGCACCGGCTGATCTCGGCGTGATAGGCGAGCGGATACAGC
Organism: Symbiobacterium sp.; assembly: GCF_040797425.1. Lineage (NCBI taxonomy): Bacteria > Bacillati > Bacillota > Clostridia > Eubacteriales > Symbiobacteriaceae > Symbiobacterium > Symbiobacterium sp. The sequence continues at coordinate 13,838 of NZ_JBFNEH010000016.1, forward strand.
CGCCCCAGCGCCAGCCGTGCGGCCAGCACGAGGGCAAACACCAGGATCGCAAGGGCCAGCCACCGCCGGCGTCGTCTCCTGCGCCGCGCCACCGGGGCTACCCGCCTTCCCCGGAGTGCGCCTCGTCCGACGGGCGGGCTCCTTCGGCCCCGCCCGCCACGGCCTGCCAGGCGGCCAGCACCTGGGCCCGGGTTCGAGCCAGGTCGCCCCGGTTGTCGATCACCCGGTCGGCGCGCCGCATCTTCTCCTCCAGGCTCATCTGCGCTGCGATGCGGGCCTCCGCCTCCGCCGGGGAAAGGCCGTCGCGACCCATGAGGCGGGCCCGCTGCGTGGTCTCGTCCACGTAGACCACCCACACCTCGTCCACCCGCTTGTCCCACCCGGTCTCGAAGAGCAGCGGGATGTCCAGCACGACGGCGGCGCGGCCCTCCCGGCGCAGGGCCTCGACTTGCCGTTCGATCTCGGCGCGCACCGCCGGGTGGACGATCGCCTCGAGGGCGCGGCGGCGCGCAGGGTCAGAGAAGACGATGCGCCCCAGGGCGGCCCGGTCCAGCGACCCGTCGGGTCGCAGCACCGCCGGCCCGAACTCGCGGGCAATGGCTTCCGTCACGGGCGTTCCCGGCCGCTGCAGATCGTGGACGATGGCGTCCGCGTCGATCACGGGCGCGCCGAGCTCCCGCAGGATGGCGGAGACCGTGGACTTACCGCTGGCGATGGAGCCCGTCAGGCCGACGATCCGCATGCTAGTCGCCCTCGATGCGGTACTCGGCGAACTTCTGCAGGGTCGACTCCCGCAGGTCCTTCTCGGCGTGGATCTCGACCCGCCACTTGCCGCCGGCGAGGGGGCGGATGGACATCTCCCCGGAGACGTTGTGGTGGTCCCACAGCTTCTTCACGGTCTCACGCATCTCTTTCTCGGAAGGGAATTCAAATACGAGATACTGCACAAAGCTCACCTTCCATATGCATTCAATACAGGCGGAACCCGCCGGCCGGAATGCGCCGGCGGCGGCTCTGGAAAGCTTCAGGCGTACGGCTCGGGCGGCTCGGCGGCGACCCGGACGCTCAGGCCCCGGCGCCCGGGCCGCGCCCGGCGGGGCTTCAGGGCCACGCCCTCGGGCACCGGCTGGCAGCGGGGGCAGAAGTGGGTGCCGCGCTGCGCCACGGTCACCTTCTCGATGGGGGTGCCGCACACCGGACAGGGCTGGCCCGCCCGGTCAAAGACCTGCAGCTCGTCGTACATGTCGCCCTCGTTTCCCTCGCCGTCCCGGTAGAGCGAGAAGGTCGTCCCCCGCTTTGCCACCGCCCGCTCCAGAACCCGGCGGATACAGCCGTGCAGCCGCTCCACCTCGGCGGCGGTGAGGGAGCCGGCCGGCCGCGCGGGGTGGATGCGGGCGCAGAAGAGCGCCTCGTCGGCGTAGATGTTCCCCAGGCCCGCCACCAGTTCCTGGTTGAGGAGGGCGGCCTTCACGGGTGTGCGCCTCCCGGAGAGTGCGGCAGCCAGCCGCTCCACGGTGAACTCGTCCGACAGCGGCTCCGGCCCCAGGTGCATGAGCCCGGGCGGCAGGCCCCGCCCGTCCGGCCCCACCAGGTGGAAGCCGCCGAACTTGCGCTGGTCGGCGTAGCGAAGCTCGCTGCCGTCGTCCAGGTGGAAGACCACGTGCAGGTGCTTCTCCCGGGGCCGCTCCGGAGCCGAGATATACAGGTGGCCGCTCATGCGCAGGTGGGCCACCAGCAGCGCGGGCCCCAGGCGGAACAACAGGTACTTGCCCCGCCGCTCGATGTCGGTGAAGCGGGCCCCTTCCAGTTCGGCCTTGAAGGTGTCCGGGTCCGGGTAGTAGATCTGGCGGGGCGTGAGGATCTCCACCCGCCGGATCTCACGCCCGACCACGTGGGGATACAGGGTGCGGCGGACCGTCTCGACTTCTGGCAGTTCCGGCATGCTACCGGACCTCGTAGGGCCTGACCGAGTACCAGTCGGGCCCGGCCTTGATCTCGACCTTCAGGGGCACGTCGAGCTTCATCGCACCCTCCATCTCCCGCTTCACCAGCCGGGCCAGGCGGTCCAGCTCGCCCTCGGGGCATTCGAAGACCAGTTCGTCGTGCACCTGCAGGATCATCCGGGCGGAGAGCCCCTCCTCCCGCATGGCGCGCCGCACGGCGATCATCGCCCGCTTCATCAGGTCCGCCGCGGTGCCCTGGATGGGCGTGTTGATGGCCATGCGCTCGGCGTTCTGCCGGATGCTGAAGACGCGGTGGTGGATCTCGGGGAGCGGCCGGCGCCGGCCGTCGAGGGTGGTGACGTAGCCCTTCTCCCGCGCCTCGGCCTTCTTCTCCTCCATGTATCGCTTCACGCCTGCGAACTTGGCAAAGTAAGTTTCGATGAAGGCCCTGGCCTCCGCCCGGCTGATGCCCACCGACCGTGCGAGGCCGAAGTCCGTCTGGCCATAGATCAGGCCGAAGTTGACCGCCTTCGCCTGCCGCCGCATCTCGGGCGTCACCTGCTCCATCGGCACGCCGAAGACCTCGGCGGCGGTGCGGGCGTGGATGTCCTGGTCGTGCAGGAACGCCTCCCGCAGGGCCGGGTCGCCGGAGAAGTGGGCGACGACCCTGAGCTCGATCTGCGAGTAGTCGGCCGAGAGCAACACGTGACCGGGCCGGGCGATGAAGGCCTTGCGGATGCGCCGCCCCTCCTCGATGCGGATGGGAATGTTCTGCAGGTTGGGATCCTTGCTGGAGAGGCGGCCCGTCTCGGCCACGGTCTGGGTGAAGGTGGTGTGAATCCGTCCGTCCCGGGCGACGAGCTGGCCCAGGGCGTCGACGTAGGTGCCCTTCAGCTTGGTGAGCGTGCGGTAGTCGAGGACGAGCTGGGCGATGGGGTAGAGCGGCGCCAGCTCCTCCAGCACCTCGGCGTCGGTGGAGTAACCCCCCGTGCGGGTCTTCTTGCCGTGGGGCAGGCCGAGCTTGCCGAACAGCACGTCGCCCAGCTGCTTGGGCGAGGAGATGTTGAACTGCATCCCCGCCAGCTCGTAGATCTCCTGGCTCAGGTGCAGGATGCGCCGCTCCAGCTCGCCGGACATCTCGTGGAGTGCGGCCGGGTCGATGCCGACGCCGGTGGCCTCCATCTCGGCCAGGATCGGCATGAGCGGCAGCTCCACCTCCCAGTAGAGGCGCGCCATGCCCTGCTGATCGAGCTCAGCCTCCATGCGCCGGCGCAGCTCGGGGAGGAGCCCGGCCCGGGTGGCCCAGGCGTCCGGATGGTCGTCCGGCGGCAGCTCGCCCAGGCCGTGCTGGCGGCAGAGGTCAGCGAGGTCGTACGTGCTGCGCCCGGGGTCCAGCAGATAGGCGGCCAGGGCCGTGTCGAACGCCGGCTCGGGCGGGGTGACGCCCCGGCCGTAGAACCAGTTGTAGAGCGGCTTGAGGTCGTGGCCGACGAGCCGCGCACCGGGCTCCGCCAGCCCGGCCGGGTCGGCCAGCGCCTCGCCCTCCAGCCACGCCGGGGGCTCGGCCAGGGCGAGACCCACGGGCCGCGGGCGGCCGGGGTTGCCCGGGTCCACCGTCATCCGCGCCAACACCCCCGCCTCGCCGGAGAGGCGCAGGACGCCGGGCTCGCTCACGCGCCGGGCGGTGACGACCTCCACCGCTCCGGCCTGCCCGGCCATCGCCTCCGCGGCATCGCCGGCCTCGGGCGGGGTGACGCGGGAGAGGAGCGACCGGAACTCCAGCCGCCGGAAGAGGGCGTAGGCCTCCGGGTAGTTGGGCTCCCGCACGCGCAGTTCCTCCAGGTTCAGCTCTACGGGGGCCTTCACGTTGATGGTGGCCAGGGTGCGGGAAAGCTCCGCCTTGTCCCGGTTCTCCCGGAGCTTCGTCTGCAGCGCCCCCTTGATCTCGTCCAGGTGGGCGTAAACGCCCTCCACCGTGCCGTACTCGGCGAGGAGCTTGAGGGCGGTCTTCTCGCCGACTCCCGGCACGCCGGGGATGTTGTCGGAGGCGTCGCCCATCAGCGCCTTCAGCTCGATGATCTGCGCCGGGGTGAGGCCGTACTCCGCCTTCAGGGTGGCGGGGTCGTACCGCACGACGTCGGTGATGCCCTTTCGGGTCATCATCACGGTGACCTTGTCGCTCACCAGCTGCAGCGCGTCCCGGTCGCCGGTGACGATCAGCGTCTGCAGCCCCTGCTCCGTCGCCTGGCGGGCCAGGGTGCCCAGCAGGTCGTCCGCCTCGTAGTTCTCCACCCGGAACCAGGGGATGTTCAGGGCGGTGAGCACCTCCCGCAGGAGGTCCAGCTGCGGCCGGAACTCCTCCGGAGGCGCCTTGCGGGTGCCCTTGTACTCCGCATACATGGCGGTGCGGAAGGTCTGCCGCCCCATGTCGAAGGCGACCGCCACGTAGTCGGGCTTCTCCTCGTCGAGAAGCTTGAAGAGCATGGTGAGGAAGCCGTACACGGCGTTGGTGTAGACGCCGTCGCTGGTGGAGAAGAGCTTCAGGGCGTAGAAGGCCCGGTTGGCCAGGCTGTTCCCGTCGAGCAGGAGCAGTTTCGCTGCGTTCGGCATGAGGGTCACCTCTCTGCTGCACCCTTGTAGCTTCACCGGGCGCGTCTCCCCTTATTTCAAGGCGGGGTGGGCTCAGTCCTGCAAACCAAAAGGGCCGCCCGCGGCGGCCCCGTGCGACCCGCTCAGTAGGTGAACGTCGCCCGCACCTGCGCTCTGTAGACGAGGGCGGTGGGCGAGCTGCGCGACGTTTCGGTGGGGGCCTCCTCGGCCACCACCTCCACGGAGACCAGGTCACCCAGCGTACGGCCCTGGCTCTGCGCCAGCGCCGCGGCCCGGGCCCGGGCGTCGGTCACGGCGGCCTGCAGGGCGCGCTGCCGCACGTCGGCGGAATTGCGGAGGCCGTACTCGGTCCCCGCCATCTCCGTGGCGCCCGCAGCCAGGGCGGCGTCCACCAACGCATCTGCGCGCTGCAGGTTGCCCAGCGTTACCGCCACTCCGGCGCTGGCCTCGTAACCCATCGGGCCGGCTTTCCCGCCGGCGTCCTGTGCGGTCAGGGGGCGCACCTCCGGAGCGTGCACGTCCACGGCCGATGCGTCGGCGCCCGCATTCACGAGCGCCTCCCGCAACCGGGCGACAGACGCGGCAATAAGGGCCTCCGCTTCGGCAGCGGAAGCCCCCTCTGTCCAGGCGGTTACGGTGAAGAAGAGGGTAACCTGATCGGGCTTGGCGCGGACCTCTCCCTGCCCCAGGGCCGTGATCGTGCGGACCGCGGGCGCCGCAGCCGGGCTATCGCCCGGGTCGGCATGACCCGGCAGCAGCAGGAGGACGGCCAGGAGCCCAAGGCCGATCACCAGCGCTGCGAACGACTGAGGCTTCACAGGTACCGGTCATCTCCTACTGCAAGGGCTGCGCCTTGAGGACGATCTGGATCTCGGCGTTCTCCAGCGCGGTCAGCAGGTTCTGCCGCGTGGCCTGCAGCTCCTCGATTTCCTTCACCAGGGTCGCCAGCGCCTTCGGATCGGCCTCGCCTTGCGGGCGCTGCTCCAGACTCGCCCGCTGATTCTCAAGGGCGACGAGCCGCTCCCGCACCGACTCCAGCTGTGCGCTCAGATCCACCGAATCCCGCACAACGCTGGCGTTCTGCCCCCGGAACTGTGTCTCCACCTGCGCCACGGCCTCCTCGAAATCAGCCGCAGCCACGGTCACCTGCAGTTCCACAGCGGAGACCCGCCGTTCCATGCGAATCGCACGCGCTAGGCTGAGCCGCTCCTGCAGTTCCCGGGCAGCCTGCTCCGGATCTGCCACCGCCACCTCCAGCGAGGCCCGCAGGTGCTGCTGCGGCGGCAGCGCCGCCATTGTGCCGGGCTCGTTCCCTTGCGTGGCGGTGCTCACGCCGCCTCCCGGGTTCGTCGGGCCCAGGGGCGAACCTTTCGGGCCGGAGTCAGCCTCACCGGGCTCGCTCTCCGGAACGTTGGCCTCACCGGGAAGGCCGCTCTGAGATGGCGACTCCGCGGGTTGCGCCACGGGTTCGGTGATGTCGTTCGAATCCACAGGTCCCTCGGCGCCAGACGGCGTCTCATCTCCTGGCACGTTCACCGAACCAGGCTCACCCACGCCGCCCTGCGAAACAGGCGGTTCGACGGTGCCTGTGGAGCCGGGCTGCGGCTCCTGCCCGGTCGGCAACAGCACGACGTTCTCCTGCTGCTGCGGTGGCTGGGCCGCCGGCCCGGGCAGCACCAGACGGTTCAGGCCTGACACGCCGATGACCAGCGCCGCGGCTGCGGCAGCCGGAATCGCCCACCGCCCGAGCGCAGCGCGCCGGGTCAGACGGCGGTTCGCCTTCCGGGCCGCCACCAGGGGCGGGTCGGCGGCCAGCAGGCGCTGATGAAGCTCGGCATGGAACGTGTCGGGAGGTTCTACCTCATCCAGGGATGTGACGAGTGCAATAGTCTGGCGGAGGGCGTCCACTTCGGCCGCGCACCAATGGCAGCGCCGGAGGTGCTGCTGAACCCGCAGCAACTCGCCGCCTGAAAGCTCGCCATCGATGTACGCGGACAGGAGCGGACGAACTCCGTCACAGTTCATGGGCTTTTCCCCTCCTAGGGCTACAGACGACTCTCGGCGACAAAAGTTCCAGGCTCGCAAACTTTTCTTTGAGTGCGTGGCGGGCCCGGTTCAGCCGGGACTTCACTGTGCCGAGGTTGAGCCCCAACGCCTCTGCGATCTCGTTGTAAGAGTACCCCTGGAGTTCGCGCATCACGAGCACGACCCGGTACTCCTCGTCCAGCTGGCAGATACTCTCCTGCACGGCCCGCCGGATCTCCACCCGCTCCAGGGCCTGCTCGGGACCATCCGAGGGGTCGGCGATCTGGCGGGACACTTCGCCGTCCTCCATTTCGACGCTCTGGTCGAGGTAGGTGACGCGCTGCCGCTTGCGCTTACGCAGTTCATCCAGGCAGGCGTTGTTCACAATGCGGTACAACCAGGTCGCGAAGGAGGAGTCACCGCGGAAATCCGCCAACGAACTGTAAGCACGGATGAATGCTTCCTGGGCCACGTCTGAGGCGTCCTCGTGGTTGCCGGTCAGCCGGTAGGCGATGTTGTAGACCGTCTTCTCGTGCTCGCCGATCAGCTGCTCGAACGCCTCGACGTCTCCTTGCTTTGCCCTCTCCACGAGGAGTTCGTCGAGCGATTTGGACACCAACTTCACTCCTCCCACGGTGCGGGGCAATGTTCCTGACGGAATCGAGAGGCACATTGTTCCGGAAATCGGTTCCGGGAATCAGCCGCACGGCCCCACGGTTCCTAGGATACTTCGGTAGACGGGGCTGGTTTCCCTGCGGCGAGCGGCGGTGGAACGACTGGGTACGGGCCGCGGCGCCTTGTCAGCGCCAGGAGCTTGTGCTATCATAACTAAGCGATCAAGCCGAAGTGGTGGAATGGCAGACGCGCTCGACTCAAAATCGAGTGGGGTAACCCCCCGTGCGGGTTCGAGTCCCGCCTTCGGCACCAGGTGGCAGGTGGGCTGCAGGGTTAGACTCCTGCAGCCTGTTTCGCGTTTCACCGGCGATTGGGCCGAGCAGATCAATCAAACCCTATCCTGACAGGCCGATCGGGTCCGTACAGTAGGGCAAAACCTATCCTTACAACCACGTCTAATACTGCTACACTAAAGGAGTAGCACGAACACCGCACAGGGACCAAGGGGTCAACCAGATGGAGGGATTCCGGCATGCCGCATATCCTGGTCGCCGATGACGACCTTGACATCGCACGACTCGTCGCCTTCCAGCTGCAGTACACCGGGTACGAGGTGACGCTGGCCCACGACGGCCCCACCGCGCTGGCCCGCGCCCGCGACTCGGCGCCGGACCTGATTCTGCTGGACTGGATGATGCCCGGGCTCGACGGCCTGCAGTGCCTGACCGCCCTCAAGGCTGATCCGTCCCTGCGCCACATCCCCGTCGTCCTGATGACCGCGCGCGCCCAGCAGGCTGACGTGCAGGCCGGTATCGCCGCCGGAGCGGCCGCGTACCTGGTGAAGCCCTTCGAGCTGAGTCAGCTGATCGCCACGGTGAAGGAGGCGGTCGGATGACCCACGTGCCGTACCGCTGGGACACCGGCCTGCGGGTGCGGGTCTTCGGCCTCCTCCTCTTCCTGCTGTCGCTGCTGGTGGGCCTGGGGTTCATTCTCACCTTCACCTTTAACCAGATGAACTCCATGCGCGAGCGCGCCGAGTTCAGCCAGCAGAACATCCTGCGCATGGAGCAGGTCGCCACCCTGTACGCCGAACTGACGGCGGCCGTAAACGGGTACCTGCTGACCGGGGACGAGGCGATGCTCGCCTCCTACGAGCCCGACATGGCCCGCCTGAAGGAACTGCTGGAGCAGCTGGAGCGGGACGTGACCGACTCCCCGGAACAGGTGGACCGGGTGCGGCGGGTGTGGAGCCTGATCGAGACCTGGCGCACCGAGGTGGCCGAACCGGCGATCGCCTTCGCGCAGCAGGGCTCGCCGGAGGCCGGCAGCCTGCTGCTCCGCCAGGGCCTGGGTCACGCCGCACAGATCAGCGAGTACCGCGACGCCTTCCGCACGGAGGAGTCCAAGCGACTCGGCCAGGACCTGAGCAGCGCCAACCTGGCATCTGACCACGTGGTGCGCATCACCTGGCTGGCCATCTCCCTGGCCGCGGTGCTGGCCCTGGGCGGCTTCCTGGTCTTCGCCCGGGGGGTCACCCGCTCCACCGAGGCTCTGGCCGAGGCGGCCAACCGCATCGCCCGCGGCGAGCGCGGCGTGGTGCTGGACACGCCGCTCGACGGCGAGTTGCAGGTGGTGGCCAACGCCTTCGCCGCCATGTCGGTGACCCTGGCCGAGCAGGAGAAGAAGCTGCAGGCGCAGCAGGAGCAGCTGATCGCCCAGAACGAGGAGCTGGTCGCCCAGCAGGAGTCGGTGAAGCAGCACGCGGCCGAGCTGGAGCGCCAGGAGCGCCATCTCAAGCGGCTCCACAGCCTCTCCAGCAAGATGGTCGGCTCCATCGAAATCGACCAGCTCTCCACCCTGATCCTGGACGAGTATCTGGACCTTTACGGCGGGGTCGCCGGCGCCCTGCTGATCGCAGACGAGTACAGCGACAAGCTGCGGGTGCTGGCCGAGCGCTGGCTCTCGCCCGACCTGAAGGGGCAGTCCATCCCCCGCTCGGGGCCGCTCGCCCGGTGCGTCGAGCTGCGGGAGGTCGTGGTGGCCCGCTACCCCGAGACGAAGACCCGCTTCTCCGTCTGGGCCCACGAGGTGCCGGTGACGCAGGAGGTCTACGTGCCTCTGGTCCACACCGGCCGGGCCATCGGCGTGGTGGTCATCGCCTTCACCGAGCCGACCGAGATCAACGACGAGGCGCGGGCGCTCTGGCATGCGGTGGCGGGACAGGCCTCCGTGGCGCTGGCCGCCGCCCAGAACCACCTGGAAGTGAAGCGGGCGCTCGCCGTGCAGGAGCAGGCGGCGCAGATCCAGATGCTGAATGCCCAGCTGGAGGAAGAGCGTGACCGCACCTCGGCCCAGCTGGACATCTACCTCTCCATCGTCTCCACCATGCCGGCGGGCGCCTGGCTGTGCGACACCGGCGGCAACCTGCTGGTCTCCAACTCCATGTTCCAGGAGTTTTTCGGCGAGACGGAGCCCGACGAGCCCCTGGAGCAGGTGCTGGCGCAAATCGCGGCAGTGCTGCCCCAGGACGATCCGTTCCCGGAGACGGTGCGCCGGCTGGTCCACGACCCCGCCGAAGTCGCCGGCGGCCGGCTGCGCCTCACCACCGGCTACACCCTGCAGTGGTCCTCCGCACCCGTGGGTTCCGGGTCCAGCCGGGTGGGCCGCCTCTTCACCTTCCAGGACGTCACCGAGCTGGCCGAACTGGACCGGCTGAAGTCGGAGTTCGTCAACATCGTGTCGCACGAGCTGCGCACGCCCCTCACTTCCATCATGGGCTATCTCGGGCTCGTGCTGGCCGGCACGGCGGGCCCGCTGCAGGACCAGCAGCGGGAGTTCCTGCAGGTGGTCTCCCGCAACACCACCCGGCTGGCGAACCTGATCAACGACCTGCTGGACATCCAGCGCATCGAGTCAGGCCGCATGCCCCTCACCCTCAAGCCCACCTCGCTCCCCCAGGTGGTCACCCAGGTGGCCGAGACCTTCCGGGTGCAGGCCGAGCAGAAGGGGCTCTCCTTCACGGTGAACGTGCCGGAGGAGGGCGTGCCGGCGATCCAGGCCGACCCGGACCGGCTGACGCAGGTGGTCTCCAACCTGGTCTCCAACGCGGTGAAGTACACCAAGGAGGGCGGGGTGACCATCACGGTCTCCGCCCGGGAGGGCCGCGTGGAGCTGGCGGTGGCCGACACGGGCATCGGCATCTCGCCCTCGGATCAGAAGCGGATCTTCGAGAAGTTCTACCGCGCCGAGCACCCGTACGTCCGGGAGGTGGGCGGCACAGGCCTCGGCCTGCCCATCGTGCGCACAATCGTCGAGGAGCACGGCGGCGATCTGCGGGTGGAGAGCGAGCTGGGCAAGGGCTCGTGCTTTACGGTCAGCTTCCCGGCCCTGCCCGCCGAGAAGGCTGAATAGAGGGGGTTCCGCCCATGGCGGAGGAACTGGAGGCGCTCCTGCTGCACGCCTTCATCGACATCATCGAGGAGCGGAAGGCGGCGGGCCGCCCCGGTCTGCTGGCCACGCACGAGACCATCGCCCGGTGGCTCTCCGACCGCACCGGCCTGAACGTCACGCCGCGCCACGTGCAGTACCTGACGCTCGCCCTGCGCGACGGGCAGATCATCGACGTGGGGGGCGGCGGCATCGGGCGGCCCAACCTGTACGACACGCGCGAGGCGGCCATGGGCACCGACGCCTTCTGGAACCAGGTGGAGGCATTCCTGGCGGTGTGGCGCATGCCGAACCGGGAGTCGCTGCGGAAGGGCGATCATCGTGGATGACGAAGATTCGTCACGCGTAAGCACCGCCTCCCCATGGCGGTGCCGGTGCACGAAACGAGGGGGGCGACTGCCCCCCTCCGGTTTTTCCTGCTTTACAGCACTCGCAGTTCCTCGCTCCACACCTTCGGCGGCGCCATCTCGGCGATCTTGCGGGCCGCCTGCAGGTAGGCCTGCGCCGCCGGGTGATCCTCCTTGTCGGCCACGATCGGGTCGCCCACGTCGGAGCCCAGGCGCACGTCGGGCGTGAGCGGAATCTCGGCGATCACCTCGCAGCCCAGGTTGGCGGCGAGCGCCTGCGCACCGCCCTTGCCGAAGATGAAGTGCTTCTTCCCGCACTCGTCGCAGAGGAAGTAGGCCATGTTCTCGATGACGCCGATGATGCGCTGGTTCACGCGGGCGGCCATCGAACCCACCCGGGAGGCCACCTGCGCCGCCGCCGCCTGCGGGGTGGTCACCAGCACCAGGTCGGTGCCCGGGAGCATCTGGGCCACGGAGAGCGCCACGTCGCCAGTGCCCGGCGGCAGGTCGATCAGCAGGTAGTCCAGCTTGCCCCACTGCACGTTGAGCAGGAACTGCTCCAGCATCTTGCCCAGCATCGGGCCGCGCCAGATGATGGCCTGATCTTCGTTTACGAGGCTGCCGGCCGAGATGAACGGGATGTCGTGCGCCCAGACAGGCAGCAGCGTCTGGTCATCCAGGGCCTCCGGCCGGGACATATTGCCCATCATACGGGGAATCGAGAAACCGTAGATGTCGGCGTCGATGATGCCCACGCTGTAGCCCAGCTTCTTCAGGGCAACAGCCAGGTTGACGGTGGTGGTGGACTTGCCCACGCCGCCCTTGCCCGAGGCCACCCCGATGATGGTGGTGCGGGTCGCCAGGGCCATGGTGGACTGCCTCACGTCGCCGTGGGGCTCCCGACCCCGCACCTTGGCGGCAACGGCCGCGCGCTCGGCGTCGTTCATCGCGCCGAACCGCACAGCCACCTGCTCGACGCCGGGCACCTTCCCCAGGGCCTCGGCGACGTCCTTCTCGAACCGGTGCTTCAGGGGGCAGCCCGGCACCGTCAGGTTCACCGTCACCGTGACCTTCCCGCCCTCGATCTGGATATCCTTCACCATGTCGAGTTCGACAATGGACCTGTGCAACTCAGGATCATACACGCCCTTCAGGGCGTCCAGGATCTGCTCGCGCGTGATGGCCATTCTCGTCTGATCTCCTCCCGGGCCCGCGCGGGGCCATTCGTCGACGCACTACCTGACAGCATGATAACCGGAATCATCCGCTCGGAGGGTGACGCCGGTCACATTCCGCCGCAACCTTTTGACGTGCCTGCGCCCGGTGCGAGTACGGACCTATTCCTTCTCGCCCGTGCGCTCCCGAAAGAGCGCCCAGAGCTCGGGGGCCAGCTTGGGCAGGGCGCCCGGCCGGCCGCCGGGGCCCAGGAAGGCGTGTGTCGTCGTCCCCTCGCAGCAGAGGCGCCCGTCCTCCGCCCGGCTGATGCGATAGCCGAAGGTGATGCGGGCGGGCGTGAGCCGCTCCACCCGGGTCTCCACCTCCAGCAGGTCATCGTACCGGGCGGGATGGAGCCAGCGCACCCGGGCCTCGGTCACCGGCACCAGGATGCCCCGGCGCTCGAAATCGACATACGGGGCGCCCCAGGCCCGCATGAGCTCGTTCCGCCCCACCTCGAACCAGACGAGGTAGTGGGCGTGGTACACGACGCCCATCGCGTCGGTCTCCGCGTAACGTACCCGCACCTGCGTCCTGACCATTCGCTCTCCCCTCCGACAGGGTCACGTCCACGCCAACAGTCTTACCTGTTTTTCTCCAAATGGTCAAGGACTTGAAGAGGGAGGGGATTCGCCCCTCCCTCTCTGGCTATCGCACCGTGGCCTCGCCACGCAGGATGAGGCCGTGCGCCACGTCCAGCGTGACGAGCGACCCGTCGGGGATGCGTCTGGTCGCCCCGGCAGCGCCCACGATCACCGGCTTGCCCAGCGAGATGCCGGCCACCGCGGCGTGAGACGTGAGGCCGCCCTCCTCCGTGACGATGCCGGCCGCCCGCTCCATCGCCGGGATGTAAGCAGCGTCGGTGAGGCGGGTGACGAGGATGTCGCCCTCCTCCACCTGGTCGAGGTCCGCCTCCGAAAGCACCACGCGGGCCCGCCCCGTGACCGGGCGGCGGCCGACGCCGGTTCCCTGGGCCAACACGTCGGCCACGGTGTGCACCTTGATCAGGTTGGTGGTGCCCCGCACGCCGAGGGGAACGCCGGCCGTGATGACGATCAGGTCGCCGTTCTTGACCAGGCCGGTGGTGAGCGCCGCATCCACGACCTCGCGGGTCAGGTCGTCCGTCGTCATCGCCTCCGACCGCACCACCGGGAAGACGCCCCAGACCAGCCGGAGCTGGCGCGCCACGTGCGCGTAGGGCGTGACGGCGATGACGGGGCAGGACGGGCGGTACTTGGAGACCATGCGCGCCGTGAAGCCCGAAGTGGTGGCCGAGATGATGGCCGCGGCGCCCAGCTCGTGGGCGGTGGTCACCGTCGCGTGGGAGATGGCCTCGGTCACGCTGTCCATCCGGCCGAACCGGCCCCGCCGCTTCAGGATGTCGGAGTGGTCCAGAGCCGCCTCGGTGCGCCGGGCGATGGAGGCCATCACCCGCACGGCCTCCACCGGGTACTGGCCGGCGGCCGACTCGGCCGACAGCATGACCGCGTCGGTGCCGTCCATGATGGCGTTGGCCACGTCGGAGGCCTCGGCCCGGGTCGGACGCGGCTTGGTGACCATCGACTCCAGCATCTGCGTAGCCGTGATCACCGGCTTGCCCATGGCGTTGGCCCGCTCGATCATGCGCTTCTGCATGAGCGGGACCTCCTCCGTGGGCACCTCCACGCCCAGGTCTCCCCGCGCCACCATCAGCCCGTCAGAGACCTGCAGGATGTCCTCCAGGTTGTCGAAGCCCTCCTGGGACTCCACCTTGGAGATGATCTGCTGGTGGCCGCCTGCCTCCTCGATGACCCGCCGGATCTCCAGCACGTCCTGCGCCTTGCGGATGAAGGAGCCGGCGACGAAGTCGACGCCCATCTCCACGCCGAAGCGGATGTCGGCCACGTCCTTCTCGGACAGTGCGGGCAGCGAGACCTTCGTGCCCGGCAGGTTGATCTTCTTGCGGTCGGAGAGCACACCGCCGACGATGACGCGGCAGCGGATCTCCTTGGGCCGTACCTCCACCGCCTGGATGGTAATGTTGCCGTCGTCCAGCAGCAGGTACCCGCCCTCGGGGACGTCGTTGACGATCCCGTCGTACTGCACCCAGACCCGCTCCTGGTTGCCCACCACCGGCTCGGTGGTCAGGGTGAAGTCGTCCCCCTCGCGCAGGAGTACCTTGCCGTTCTCGAAGGTGCCGATGCGAATCTCCGGCCCCTTGAGGTCGATCATGATGCCCACGTCTTTGCCCACGCGGCGCCCCGCCTCGCGGATGTTCTCAATCCGCCGGCGATGCTCCTCCTGGGTGCCGTGGCTGAAGTTGAGCCGGCAGACGTCGACGCCGGCATCGAGGAGCCGGACCAGCACGTCCAGCTGCTCGCTGGCAGGCCCGATCGTGGCCACGATCTTCGTCTTCCGCAGCATCCCCAAACTCTCACCTCATCGGATTAGGTCGCCAGGATCTCCGCCAGGTCCAGTAACTCGGCCGGGATCCCCTTGCGCTTGCCGAGTACGTTCTCCAGGGGCTGTGCGACCAGCTCGTTGTTCACCTCGCCCACGAAGAGGCCGCCCTTCCCTTCCAGCAGGAGTTCAGCCGCCTTCGCCCCCATGCGGGAGGCCAGCATCGCATCGGCAGCAGTGGGCGCACCGCCCCGCTGGATGTGGCCGAGCACGGTCACGCGGGTATCATAGCCGGTCCGCTTCTGGATCTCGCGGCCCACGTCAAACCCCGACCCGACGCCCTCGGCCACGATGATGAGCGAGTGGCGCTTGCCCCGCTCCATGCCCCGCTTCACCCGCAGGGCCACCTCCTCGATGGTGAGCGGGCGCTCGGGCAGCATGATCGACTCCGCCCCGCCGGCAAGGCCGGCGGCGAGGGCGATCCAGCCCGAACTGCGGCCCATGACCTCGAGCACGAACACCCGATCGTGTGACGAGGCGGTGTCGCGGATCTTGCGGATGGCGTCGAGGCAAGTGTTGACCGCCGTGTCGAACCCGATGGTGCGGTCGGTGCCCCAGATGTCGTTGTCGATGGTGCCGGGCACACCGATGCACGGCAGCCCCAGTTCGGTCAGGCGGATGGCCCCGCGGAACGAGCCGTCGCCGCCGATGACCACCAGCCCGTCGAGGCCGGCGGCCCGGGCCTTTTCGAAGCCCTCCCGCTGCCCCTCCGGGGTCTTGAACCGCTCGCTGCGTGCGGACTGCAGGAAGGTGCCACCGCGCTGGATAATGTCGCCGACGGAAGCCGTTTCCAGAGGAACGAAGTCACCAGCGATGAGGCCAGCGTATCCGTGGCGCACCCCCAGGACCTCGGCGCCCAGCGTGATTCCCCGCCGGACCACCGCGCGGATGGCCGCGTTCATCCCAGGGGCGTCGCCACCGCTGGTCAGGACGCCAATCTTGCGGATCTTGGGCAATTTGTTCACCGTCCCTGCGCCTGCCTGCGCGTTTTCATGCGAACCTGCTCCACATCCGAACCGGCCGCCCTCCGTGCGCCACGCCGCCCGCGAACAGGTGGCCATAGTATGCCCGACGGCCCGCCGCACTGCGGCCTTTCGCCACTGGCGGGTCCGCATGTACTTGCAGGTATTCGGCAGGTCGGTGCGGAATTTCCTTCATCGTCGCGGCATCTTTGTTAGGTTGGGCTACAAAGTTTGCCGCCGTTTGGCGCGCGGCCGTATCGGCGGCATCGTTGTCAGTTATGCTACAGACGAGAGAGGTGCATGCCCATGTCAGACCTGCTGAAGCGCATGGAAGAAGCCCGGGCAGCCGTGGCCGCGCGGGGCGGCGTGACCCCGAAGATCGGCCTCATCCTCGGCTCCGGGCTGGGCGACCTGGCCGACCAGGTGGAAGACGCCGTGCGGATTCCCTACAAGGAGATTCCCCACTTCCCGATCTCCACGGTGCCCGGTCATGCCGGTCAGCTGGTGATCGGCCGCCTGGAGGGGCAGCCGGTGGTGGCCATGCAGGGCCGGGTTCATTTCTACGAAGGATACACGATGGAACAGGTCACCTTCCCCGTGCGGGTGATGCACGCCCTCGGGGTCGAGACGCTGATCGTCACCTGCGCCGCCGGCGGGCTCAACCCCTCCTTCTCGGCCGGCGACCTCATGCTGATCGTCGACCACATCAACATGATGGGTCAGGACCCGCTCAGGGGGCCCAACGCTGACGAGCTCGGCCCGCGGTTCCCGGCCATGGTCGACGCCTACACGCCCGAACTCCGGCAGGTGGCGCTCGCGGTGGCCGCGGAGATGGGCATCAGCCTCAGGCAGGGCGTCTACTCACCCATCTCCGGGCCCTGCTACAACACCAGTGCGGAGCTGCGCATGCTCCAGCGGCTCGGCAGCGACGCGGTGGGCATGTCCACTGTTCCGGAAGTCGTGGTGGCCCGGCACATGGGCATGCGGGTCCTGGGAATCGCCTGCATCACCGACATGGCCCTGCCGGACCAGCCCGTCCACCTCACCCACGAGCAGGTGATGGAGGTGGCCAACCGCACCAAGCCGCTGTTCCAGAACCTGGTGCGGGGCGTCCTGCGCCGCCTCAGCTAGGGTCGGCCAGGAGGTGCAGCACCCACTGGCTGCCCCTGATCACGTGCTGCGCTTCCTCGTACTCGGCCTCCAGCTGCCGGAGCTGCCCGTGCACTTCCGCGAGCCACCGGAGCAGCTCGGCGTAGTGGACCGAGTCGGTGGCGGTTGATGTAAGCCGTTGAGACAGGTCAGCCGCCCGGGCGCGGGCACTGGCCAGCCGGGGCTCCAGCTCCTTCACCCGGGCGATCGCCTGGATGCGCTGGGCAATCAGCTCGGCGGTGGAGCCGAACCCCGTCAGGGCCGGTGCCCTGCTCGTCTGCCCGTTCTCGGTCGGCCGGGCAAGCGCCTGGGCCTGAACCTGCAGGTTCGCCGCCTCGTTGTCGCGCAAGGCGCGGCGCGCCCGCTCCGCCACACTCTCGAGCGCCTCGTGAGCCTGTGCCATCTCCATCTGCCTCTCCTTCCCTCCTGTTCCCTGTGCTGCTATTATATGGTTATTTGAATCTCCTGACAAGGGGGCGAGTGGTCTGGCGCCGATCCGGCTCCCCGCAGAGTTTACCGACCGCATGCACCGGCTCCTGGGCGAGGAGTACAACGCCTTCGCCGCGTCGTATGAGGAGCCGCGCACTTTCGGACTCCGGGTCAACCGGCTGAAGACCGACCCGCAGGTGATCGCAGCCCGCCTGGGCATCCCGTATGAGCCCGTGCCATGGAACCCCGACGGCCTGTACTACCCCGCATCGGTGCGCCCGGGGCTCCACCCCTACTACCACGCGGGGGTCTACTACATCCAGGAACCCAGCGCCATGGCGCCCGCGCCGGTGCTCGCACCCCGGCCCGGCGACCGGGTGCTGGATCTCGCCGCCGCGCCCGGCGGCAAGACCACGAACCTGGGCGCGCTCATGGAGAACCGGGGGCTCCTGGTGGCGAACGACATCCGCGTGGACCGGGCCGGCACGCTGGTGGAGAACCTGGAGCGGAACGGCGTCACCTGCGCGGTGGTGCTCGCCGAGAAGCCGGAGCGTCTTGCGGAGCGGTTCCCCTCGTTCTTCGACCGCATCCTGGTCGACGCGCCCTGCTCCGGCGAGGGCATGTTCCGCAAGATGCCGGAAATGTGCAAGGTGTGGCGGCCCGGTATGCCCGACACCTGCGCCCGGGTGCAGGTGCGCCTGCTGGAGTGCGCCGTCACCATGCTCCGCCCCGGCGGCCGGCTGCTCTACTCCACCTGCACCTTCGCGCCCCAGGAAAACGAGGAGGTGCTGCTCCAGCTGCTCATCCGCAACCCGTCCATGCGCCTGGTCCCCATCACCGCGCTGCCGGGCGCGCAGCCGGCGCGGCCCGACTGGACCAGCGAGCCCGACCGGGCCGCCAGCTTGGGAATCGACCGGGCCGTGCGCCTCTGGCCCCACCGCCTGCGGGGCGAGGGGCATTTTGTGGCGCTCCTGGAAAAGGAGGAAGGCGCCGCGGAAGACGCCCCTCCCGCCGGGCCGGGCCCCGGCCGGCGGCGGGCAGGCGGGCCGAAACCGCAGGGCTGGGCTCCTGCCGACCGGGACTCGCTGAAGGCCATGGCCGAGTTCTGCCGCACCTACCTCACGGGCGAGGCGGCAGACCGGCTGCTCTCCGGCGAGACGGCCCAGTACGGCGAGTGGCTCTACCGGCCCCCGGAGGGCAGCGGGACGCTGGCGGGACTGCGGGTCCTCCGGTCCGGGCTGCAGCTGGGCCGGGCGCGGAAGGCACGTTTCGAGCCGGCGCACGCCCTGGCCCTCGCACTGCGGCGGGAGGACGTGCGGCAGGTGCGCGACCTGCGCTCGGATTCGCCCGAGGTACTCAGCTACCTGCAGGGCGAGCCCCTGCCCGCGGCGGGCGAGCAGGGCTGGACGCTCATCGCAGTCGACGGCTTCCCGCTGGGGTGGGCCAAGGCGGCCGGCGGCGTGCTCAAGAACCATTACCCTCGGGGCCTGCTCTGGCGCGGGGCCACCCCGCCGACGCTGGGGGAGGAAAACTGAAGACCGCCAGAGCCGCGTGGCTCTGGCGGTCTTCTGCCTCTCTTACTTGGTCTTGGAGAGTCGCTTGGCGATGCCCATCGAGGTGAGCTGCTTGGGCGAGAGGATGTGGTCGATCTCCTCCTTGGTGAGGAGCCCCTTCTCGAGGACGATCTCCCGCACCGGGCGCCCGGTAAGCGTGGCCTCGCGGGCCACCATGGAGGCGTTCTTGTAGCCGACGATGGGGTTGATGGCGGTGACGATGCCGACGGAGTTGTTCACCATCTCCTCGCACCGCTCCTTGTTGGCCGTGATGCCCCGCACGCAGCGCTCGGTGAAGAGGCCCACGGCGTTGGCCAGCGAGTCGATGCTGGTGAAGAGGGCATGGCCGAGCACCGGCTCCATCACGTTCAGCTCCAGCTGGCCCGCCTCGGCCGCGAGCGTGACGGTGAGATCAAGGCCGATCACCAGGAAGCAGGTCTGGTTGAGCACCTCGGCCATCACCGGATTCACCTTGCCCGGCATGATGGAGGAGCCCGGCTGCATCTCGGGCAGGTTGATCTCCTTCAGGCCGCAGCGGGGGCCGGAGGCCATCAGTCTGAGGTCGTTGGCGATCTTGCAGAGCGCCACCGCCAGCGCCTTCAGGCTGCCGCTCACAGCGACGAAGGGGTCGAGGCTGTGGGTCGCGTCCACCAGGTTCTCCGGCTGCCGCAGGTTGCGGCCGGTGTTCTCGTTCAGGAACTTGATCACCAGCGGCGGGTAGGCCGGGTCGGCGTTCAGGCCGGTGCCGACCGCCGTGGCGCCCATGTTGACCTCGTGGAGCCCCTCGACGGACTGCATCAGCCGGCGGCGGCAGCGCTCCACGGCCGTGGCGTAGGCCTTGAACTCCTGGCCCAGCCGGATGGGCACCGCGTCCTGCAGGTGGGTGCGGCCCATCTTGACGACGTCGTCGAACTCCTCGGCCTTCGCGTTGAACGCCTCAACCAGCGCGGTCAGGCGCTCGTTCAGCACATCGGCCCGCTCCATCACGGCGAGGCGCAGCGCGGTGGGGAAGGCGTCGTTGGTGGACTGGGCGAAGTTCACGTGGTCGTTGGGGGAGACGATCGTGTAGTCACCCTTCTGGCCGCCCAGGATCTCAATCGCGCGGTTGGCGATGACCTCGTTCGCGTTCATGTTGGCCGATGTACCGGCGCCGCCCTGAACCGGGTCGACCAGGAACTGGTCCATGAGTCGGCCGGCGAGGATCTCATCGCAGGCCTCGACGATGGCGTCGGCGATCTCCTTCGGCAGGTAACCCAGCTGGTGGTTGGCCTGAGCGGCCGCCTTCTTGACCTGAGCCAGGCCCTTCACCAGCGCGGGGTGGATGCGCAGGCCGGTGATGCGGAAGTTCTCGAGGGCGCGGGCCGTCTGCACGCCGTAATACACGTCGGCAGGAACTTGCTTTTCTCCCAGCAGGTCTCGTTCGGTACGGGTGCTCGGCATGAGGCTACTTCTCCTTCCTGGAAGATCTTTCTGTGAACGTTGTTGCGTGTAAGCTTGTTCCATCGTTCACTTGGATATTACATCGTGCAAACGCGTCTGACAACCGCAATTCGCCCCAAGGTGCGCGTAGTACCTTTGGACCGACTTCAGAGGCACCCTACGCCCACTCTTGCCGAAAACCTCCAGAGAGACAGGAGAAGAGCAACGGTTCGTTGCTCTTCCTAGTACATTATAAATAGGGTACACTTTTAACCTCACGTACGCCCCCGCGCCCGAACCGCCAGCGGCCGGGGGCGCTGTTCCGGGTCCGTCCACTCCGTAGGATACCGCGGATGGACGACCAGTACGCGGCGGTGGCGCTCCAGAAACTGCCGGGCGAGTTCGGGGTCGAACTGGGTCCCGGTCCCGCGCCGGATCTCGTCCAGCGCCTGCTCCACAGAGAGCGGCGGCGCGTAAGGGCGCGGGGTCGTCATACAGTCGAAGGCGTCACAGATGGCGATCAACCGGGAAAGCCAGGGGATCTCTTCCCCCTTGAGGCCATCCGGGTACCCGCGTCCGTCGAACCACTCGTGGTGGTGACGCACGACCACGGCCAGATGGGCCAGGGCCGGGTACCGCGCCAGGATCGCCGCCCCGCGGGCGGGGTGCTCGCAGACGAGTTCGACCTCCTCGGGCGTGAGCGGCCCCGCCTTGGTCAGGACGGCGCCGGGAATCTCCAGCTTGCCAATATCGTGCAGCAGCGCGGAGAGCGACACCATCCTGACCTCACGCCGGGACAGCCTGAGATCGGTCGCAAAGGCTTCCGCAATCCGCGAAACCCTGCCCTGATGCTGGTAGGTGGGCGCATGCCTGGCGGCCATCCGCGCCAGCAGGGGCCTCGCCACCACCGGATACCTGGAAATCGGGTCGCTCCGGCCCCCGCCGCTGGATGACGGTTGTGCCGCCATAGACGCCCTCCTCAAAGTTGTTTAGTGTTAAGATGTTAACGGAGTTCGACGTCCGTCACCGACCAGGTGCCGTAACAGCCGATGATGCACGGGAACGTGGTGTTCGCGAGGGCAGACGAGGCCAGGGTCGCAACCAGGGCGGCCGTTACCACGAAGATACTGAGGATCCTGCGCATCTTCTGGTCCCTCCTATGCATGATCGGCCCCTCCTCCGGGGCATGTAGCGCCTTCATAGTAGAATGCTTGACGTTACAGCATCGTTACCAACGAAGGGACGGGCCTGCACATGGAGAGGGAAGTTCCACTGACTGCGAAAATCCTCCGGCCCAGCAACGCACGGTTCTACCTCCCGCGCCCGCACCTGGCAGAACTGCTCCGGGAAGGCCTGACGCGCCGGCTGACGGTGCTCCTGGCCAGCGCCGGCTACGGCAAAACCGCGACGCTCGCCAGCTTCGCCGCCGAGGCCGGCGTGCCGGTGCTCTGGATTCAGCTGGACCCCGGCGACAGCCAGCTCTATACCTTCCTCCGCTGCCTGGCGCGGGGGATTCAGCGGGAACTGGGCGGCGGCAGCGAGCTCCTGCGAGCCCTCGAGGGCGGCGCTGCACTGACCGATCCCCTGCCGCTCATCCTCGGCGACCTTGCGGCCTGCCCCGGACACCACATGATCGTCTTGGACGACTTCCACCTGATCGACCGGGAGTCGCCGGTGGTGGGGCTGGTGCACCGGCTGGTTCAGTACGCGGGTGAGCAGACGCACCTGTACATCTGTTCCCGCACCGCGCTGCCGTTTCCCACCGCGCGCCTGAAGGTGATCCAGGAAGCCGCGGAGGTCACCGAAGACGACCTCCGCTTCTCCCGGGAGGAGACCGCGTCCTTCCTCACGGGGATAACCGGTGAGACCCCGTCCCCGGAGGAGCTGGAGCAGGTACAGAACCTCACCGAGGGCTGGTCGGCGGCGCTGGTACTGCTGACCTCGGCCGCCCGGCGGCGCGGCGGGCTGGGCCCCCTGCTCTCCGGCGGCCTGCCCGGCGACCTCTTCGCCTACCTGGCCGATGAGGTGCTGAGCGGACTCGGGCCCCACCTGCAGGCCTTCATGGAGCAAAGCTCCATCCTCGATGTGCTCAGTCCCACCGTCTGCGACGAGGTGCTGGAGCGGCAGGACTCCGCCGCCCTGCTCTGCGAGCTCTCCGCTTCGAGCCTGCTGGTGATCCAGGTGGGGCCGGACACCTACCGCTACCACCACCTGCTGCAGCGGTTCCTGCAGGACCGGCTGCGGGCGAGAAGTTCAGGCGACTTCGCCCGGCTCTGCAAGCAGGCCGGCGACTGGTACCTCCAGCGAGACGAGCCGGAGGAGGCGGTGAAGCACTACCTGCGGGGCGGGTGGCTCCAGGAGGCGGCCGGCCTGGCCGAGAGCCTGGCCCCCGAGTGGCTCCGCACCCACAAGCTGGAGCGGCTGCGCACCCTGCTGTCCGAGCTGCCGCAGACCATTAAGGAGCAGTACCCGTGGATCACGCTCTGCGAGGCCCGCTACCTGATGCACACGGGCCGGAGCGACCACGCCGTGGGCATGGCGCGCCTGGCGCTCCGGGCGTTCAGCGAGTACGGCGACCGCCGCGGCGTGGTGCAGGCCCACATCCTCCTCGGCGACTGCTACGCCATCCGCCAGGAACTGGCGGCCAGCGAGGCCGAGTTCGCCCGGGCCGCGGAGGCGCTGGAGCCCGAGTTCCGCCAGGAGGAGGCCTTCCTCCTGCTCCGGCGGGCCGGTCTGGCTTACATGACCGGCAAGTGCCCCTCCGAGGTGGAGGCGGACCTGCGCCGGGCGCTGTCGCTCTACGTGGAGCTGGGCGACCTGCCCGGCGAGGGCGCCGTTTCCGACCTCCTGGGCGTCGTGCGGGCGCAGCAGAGCGACTACGCCAGCGCCATTCAGCTCCTGGAGCGAGCCGTGGCCATCGCCCGCTCCATGGGGGAGCCTGCGCATGAGGTGGGCATCAACCTGGCGTGGGTCTACCTGGAGGTGGGCCGCTTCCAGGACGTGGTGACGCTGTGTGAACCTGTGGCGACGGCTTCCACCAACCAGATGCGCCGGCTCTACGCCGGCATCTACCTGATCAGCGCCTACACGCACCTGGGCGAGTACGCGAAGGCCACCGCCCTGGCGCCGGCGGTGAACGCGCTGGTGGAAGAGGTCGGCACCCTGGAGGTAAAAATGGCCCTGATTGCCACCCTGGCCTGCCTGTACCGGCTGGCCGGTCACAGCCAGGCCTCCGTCCCCTTCGCCAACGAGGCGCTGCAGCTGGCCCGGGCAGGCGATCTCTCGCACCTCAGTGTTCCGGCCCGGATGCAGGCCGTCATGTTGCACCTGTTCTACACGGGGAACGCCGGCAAGGCCGCCCAGATCGCGGAGCGCACCCTTGCCCGCATGGACAAGAAGACCACCGTGCTTCACCGCGTGATGTTCACCCTGGCCCTGGCCGTGGCTCGGTTCCGGCTCACCCGTACCGAATCGCGGCCGGCGGCAGTGCGGGTGTTGGAAGAGGGCCTCGCCGAGTGCCAGCGATGGGGGGCCGAGTTCTTCGTGCTGCACGAGTGGCAGCTGGGCCTGGCCGCGGTGATCTACGGCCTGGCCTATGACGTGCAGGCGAACTTCTGCCTGCGGCTGGTCCGCACTATGGCGGAGAAGCTGCCCCAGACGGTGCGGGAGCCAGGCATCCCCCTGGCCGAGCCCGAGTCCCGGATGCTGCCGGCGGCCTGGCAGGCCCTCCCCGACGAGGACAGCCGCTCGACCTTCGCCTCGCTGCTCACCGCCGCCGACCGCAGGCGGGTGGTCACCCTGGCCAGGGGGCCCTCGCCGCTCACGATTCAGGTCCTGGGGCCGCTGGTCGTCACCGTGGGCGAGACCCCCGTGGACGTGCGGGCGCTGAAACGGCGGAAGAGCGGCCAGCTGCTCACCCTGCTCGTGGCCAGCGAGGGGCCGCTGCCCCGGGAGCAGGTGGTCGAACGGCTCTGGCCCGACCTGGACCCCAGCGCCGCGGACACCTCGCTCAGGGTGTCGCTCCACCACCTCCGCCGCCTGCTGGAGCCGCACCTGGGGGGCAAGGCCAGGTCGCGCTACATCCACGCGGAGGCCGGACTGGTCTGGTTCAGCCGCCACCCCGAGGTGCAGGTGGACCTGGACCGCTTCCGGGAGGAACTGCGTCGGGCGGAGGAGGCCCGGGACTCCGGCCATCTGCGGGAGGCCGCCGGCCTGCTGGAGCAGGCCTGCCGCCTCTACCGCGGCGACCTGCTGGCCGACGATCCCTACGAGCTGGGCGACCTGCGGGAGCAGTGGCGCGCCCGCTACGCAGCGGCCCTGGACTGGCTGGGCGAGTACTACTGGCACGAACTGGGGAGCCCCAACCGGGCCATCGTGGCCTTCCAGCGGCGCCTCGCCCTCGACGAAAGCCACGAACCCACCCACCAGTCCCTGATTCGCATCTACCTGGAAACGGGCCAGGTTGACCGGGCCCGGCGGCAGTACCTGGCCTGCCGCGAGGCGCTGGCGAGCCAGCTGGGTGTGGAGCCGTCGCCGGCCACCGAGTCGCTCTACCAGCTCATCGTGCAGATGGAAAGCGAGGCACAGTCGACTTTGGAGCCGCCGCTTCCGCCCCGCCGGTAAGCCTCCCCCCGATTGGAGCCACGGCCCGCATCCGCCGTGGCTCATTTCGTTGCCGGTTGATGGCCGGGTCATGCGGCGGCGGCACAAACGAAAAGGTGGCTGTGCCCGCACATGCGGGACAGCCACGTTCCTCAGTTCGACCGGGGCGCACGGCCCCTTACTCACAACCTGCTCAGGTGAAGCGTGCGGCCGGTGCGGCGGTGCCGCCGTTCACCTGCGCCGCGCAGGGCGAGACCAGAACCCGGGTGCTGCCCTTGCACTTCGGGCAGGTCACCTCGTCGCGCCGGCTGTAGGCCACCAGCTCCTCGAAGCGGTGGCCGCATTCCTTGCACTCGAAGCGATAGAACGGCACTCCTCCTCACCTCCGCTGACTACCGCTGCAGGATCGCCTGGATCAGCCACAGGGCCCCTACCAGGAGCCACACGAGCACCCCGGGTCAGACCGGAGGCAGGCCACGCCTGCCCTTCCGGGGGGCACCTCAGGTGCCACGGCTGCAGGTCTCCCCAGGCCTTGTCACCGCTGCATCCACCCCTTCGCTCCACTTATACCCCGTACGGTATTAGCGTAGCGGCTCTGCAGCGCCGTGTCAAGTTCCCGGGCCCAGGGCTCCCCCGCCGCTTCGGACGCGCCGGCGCAGCCGGGTGCAGAAACGGCCCGGCGGGTTGCCGCCGGGCCATATGCCGGATTGCTCCGGGCTCTACCGCGTCACCTCGACGACCTCGTACCCCTCTTCCTCGATGGCCGCCTTGACCGCGTCCAGGTTCACGTCGCCCTCGAACTTGGCCTCGCCGATCTTCACCTCGAGGTTCCGGATGCCCGGGACGGCCTCGAGGGCCTTCCGCACCGCCATGGCGCAGTGGTTGCAGCTCATGCCCGCAATCTTCACCGTCGTCATCGTTCACACGCTCCCCTCAAGCCTCTCTATAGTGCCCTTGCGCCACGCTCATCAACCCCGCGTGGGAGCTGACGGGACCAAGGGGGAAACCCCGGCCCCCGCAGGGCGCACCCGTGCCCTCCTTTGGAAACCCGGGCTGCAGGCACACCTTCGGATCGGCCGGATTACCCTAGTACCCCTACGGGGTATCGGTTCTGCGACCATCGTATACCCGGAAAACTCCGGCGTCAAGAGCCGCTTACCGAGAGCCTCTCCTTCGTCCAGCTGGTGAGCACCCGGCAGCCCGTCTCCGTGACCACCACGTCGTCCTCGATGCGCACCCCGCCGATTCCGGGCAGGTAGACGCCGGGTTCGATGGTCACGACATGGCCCGGCCGCAGGAGCTTCGGGTTCCCCGCCACCACGTAGGGCTCCTCGTGGATCTCGAGCCCCAGACCGTGGCCGGTGCGGTGGATGAAGTACTGGCCGTAGCCGGCCTCCTCGATCACCCGGCGGGCGGCGCGGTCGACCTCGCCCAGCGCCACCCCGGGCCGCACGGCCGCGATGGCGGCCTCGTTGGCGGCCCGCACCACGTCGTAGACCCGGGCCAGCTCCGCCGGCCACTCGCCGCAGCAGACGGTGCGGGTGATATCAGAGCGGTAGCCCCGGTAGAGCGCGCCGAAGTCCATGAGCACCACCTGCCCCGGCTCCAGCGCCCGGGCGCCGGTGGCGCCGTGGGGCAGCGCGGATGCGGGGCCGAAGAGCACATGCGTCTCGAAGGCCACCCCCTCGGCGCCGGC
This sequence comes from Symbiobacterium sp., assembly GCF_040797425.1. Lineage (NCBI taxonomy): Bacteria > Bacillati > Bacillota > Clostridia > Eubacteriales > Symbiobacteriaceae > Symbiobacterium > Symbiobacterium sp. Next base: position 40,289 of record NZ_JBFNEH010000016.1, read on the forward strand.
GGCGGCCATGGCGTCCTCCAGCACACGGGCGATCTCGCGCTCGGTCGCGCCGGGGCGGATGGCCTCCAGCGCCGCATCGAGGGCGGGGTTCAGCATGTCCGCCGCCCGCTGCAGCCGCGCGACTTCGGCCTCGTCCTTGCACTCGCGCAGGTCCGAGATTACGGGGCTCAGGTCCGGCATCCCGGGCAGCAGCGCCCCCGGCTCGACTGCGAGCGCACGGGCCAGCTGCGCCAGCTGCACCAGCGAGAACGTCTCGTGCTCCACTGCGAGGGCCCGCTCTGCGCCGGTCTGCCGCAGGAGCGCACCCAGGCGGGCATAGGGATCCTCGCCGTCAGCCCAGGTCACCAGCCGCACCCCGGTCGCCGCCCGGGCCCCTTCCGCCTCCAGCGCCGGCAGGAGCAGCACCGGCTCGCCCTCCACCGGGACGAGGAGCCCTGCAAACCGCTTGCTCGGGTTGGACCAGCCCGTCAGGTAGCGCAGGCTTGTGGGGGCCGTTACCAGCCCGACCGCGGCGCCCTGCTGCCGCAGGGCGGCCCGCACCGCTTCGAATCGCCGCGCGTCGCCACCGTTCACGATGATTGCCCTCCTTCGCACACATTCGCCCTGAGGGTTCTCCCCCGGCCGGCGCAGTTCCTCTCCGCCGAATGCGGCCCCGGCGCCGGAACCCGTTCCGGTTGACCACGGGTGGCAAACGTGGTTAGACTGAGGGGACGAGGGGGAGACAAAGCCCATGCGAAATTGTCGTATTCGTTTGCTGGCTCTGGATATGGACGGTACACTGCTGCGGTCGGATGGGTCGGTCTCACCGCGCAACCAGGCGGCCGTCGCAGCCTGCCTGGAACGGGACATCGTGGTGGTGCTCGCCTCAGGGCGGTTCTACCCGGCCATCGTCCCGTTTCTGGCCTACTGGCCCGGCCAGCCCCTCTGGGTGGCCGCCTGCAACGGTGCGCTGGTCTACGCACCCGGGCAGGCCTCCCCGTTCCTCGCCAGAACCGTAGACCTGGAAGTTGCGCGCGAGGTGGTCACCTGGGCGAGCGCGGAGGGCGTCTACGTAAAGACGTTCGTCGACGACGTGGCCCTGGTGAACTGGGAGACGGACGAGACCCGCGTTTTCCGGCAGCGCTTCCCCGGCCGCATCCGGGTTGAGCCCGACCTGGCCGCGGCAATCACCAACGGACCCGCAAAGATTATCCTGTTCGACGATCCGGCGGCCATACCGGCCCTGGAGCGGGAGGTGCACGCCCGGTGGGGCGGCCGGCTCGAGGTCACCGGCTCGGAGCCCGAGCTGCTGGAACTGACGGCGCCCGGCGCCACGAAGGGCGACGCGGTCCGGGAACTGGCGGCCCGGCTGGGCATTGACCGGAGCCAGGTGGCGGCCATCGGCAACGAGCGCAACGACCTGTCGATGATCACATGGGCGGGCCTCGGGGCCACGGTCGCCAGCGCCAATCCGGCGGTGTTGTCGGTGGTGCGCCGGGTAGTCGCCCACCACAATGCCGACGGCGTGGCCGAGTTCATCGAGAGCTTCCTCGCCTCTGCGTGAGGCCGAAAATCCAGCGGCGCAGCCGTTCTGGCTGCGCCGCATCGCTATTGCCCGCTCCGTCCGATGGACGATATGGCCTCGGCCAGGCTCGCCGAGACCTGCCCCAGGCGCGCGGCCATCTGCCGCAAGGCGTTCTCCGCGGTGACCACCTGTTCCATCTGGTCCCGGATGGAGGCGGACATCGCCGACACCTCGTGGATGCCGCGCGAGATCGACTCCACCGAGGCAAGGGCCCGCTCTGTGGAGGCCGCCATCTCCTCCGCGGCCGCTGTGTTCTCCTCCACCACGGCGGCCACCTGCTGCATGGCGCCGGCGATGCTGCTCACCCGCTCGACGTTGGCCTCGATGGCCTCGCGCACGATGCGGTCCACCGCGTCCGCCGCGGCCTGGCTGCTGGCCAGGATCTCGTCCAGGCTCTCCCGGGCCCGGCTTCCCGACGTTGCCCCTTCCTGCGCCAGTGCGCGGGTCTCGCGCATGGCCGCCACCGTCTGGTCGATGAGGCTGAGGGTGGTGCCGATGAGCTGCCCGATCTCCTGCGTGGAGTGCGCAGAGCGCTCCGCCAGGCGCCGCACCTCCTCGGCCACCACGGCGAACCCGCGGCCCCGGTCGCCGGCCCGGGCCGCCTCGATGGCGGCGTTCAGGGCCAGCAGATTCGTCTGGGCCGCGATCTCGCCGATGGTGGACGAGATCTCGCTGATCGACCGGGAGTGCTGGCCCAGCCGCTCCACCAGGACCACGGTGCGCTCCGCGTTCTCGGCGATCCGCTGGACGCCGTCCAGCGTGGCCCGCAGGGCCTCATCCCCCTCGCGCACCAGGCGGAACGTGCGCTCCGCCGCCTCCCGCGCCACCTCTCCCTGGCGCAGGCTCTCGGACTGGCTGCGGTTGATCTCGTCGGCCATCGTCGTCACGCGTCCGACGTGGTGGGACTGCTCTTCCGCGCCCTTGGCGATCTCCTCCGCCGCCTGGCTCAGGTCCGCCATGCCCTGCGCCACCTGGGTGGATTCGGCCTGGAGGTCAGAGGCCACGGCGGCGCTCTTCTCCGTGGTGGCGGCCACCTGCGCCGCGAGCTGCCCGGTCTCCTCCGCCGAGACCAGGAGCGCCGCACTCAGCTGAGCCACCTCCCGGGCCGCATCCACCACCTGCGCCGTGGCCTGCCGCACCCGTCCGAGCAACCCGTTCAGGCTCTCGGCCATGCGGCCCACCTCGTCGCGCACGGGCGCGGCGAAGGTGGTGGTGAGGTCGCCCGCGTCCAGCATGGCGGCGAAGTGCAGGAGCGGCCGGCTGATCGTGCGCCGGGCCAGCCCCCACGGCAGCAACGCGCCCAGGGGCAGCGCGGCAATCCCCAGGGAAATGCCGATGGCGGTCGTCCGCCGGAAGACCCCCGCCACCTGCGCGAAGTGCGCCTCGGGGATGCCCACGTACGGGGCGGCGATCACCTGCCCGCGGTAGTCGGTGAGGGGCGTGTAGATGGTCTTCTGCCACTCGTTCACCACCTGCGCCCGGCCCTCGTACGCCTCACCGCGGCGGATGTGCGCCATGACCGCGTCGGAGTAGATGGTGCCCACCGCCCGCTCTTCCGAGCCGGGGAGGCGGACGTTGGTGGTGACGCGGATGCCATCCAGCGCGATGGTGGCGGTGAGCGGCGTGCCGTCCGGCGAGCGCGCCTGCACCTCGTCCACGATGGCGGGATCATTGTTCAGAATGTCGGCCAGCAGCACGACCCCCACGACGCGGCCGTCCGGCGCGTGGATCGGTGCTGCGGCCGCCAGGGCGAGCGCGTCTGCAAGCTCGGTGCCCGCCAGGTCATGGGTGGCTCCCTGCGTCTCCAGGACGGCGATCGCCACCTGCTGCCGCACCTCGTCCCGCTCCCGGGCGAGGTCCCGGGCGTCCACCCGTACGGCCGAGGCCCGGGCGGCGCCGTCCCCGAGCACCGCCTCCACCAGCCCGCCGTACGACACCCGGTCGCCGGCGGAGGCGCCGAAGCGGTACCGGGTCTGCCCGCTCTCGTCCACGACCAGGATGACGTCCGCCTGTCCCTGCATCGACCGGCCGAGCTGCTCCAGGGTACCGGCCGCGGCGCTCGCTCCGGAGGCGACGTCCGCAACGTCTCCGCTTGCGGCCAGCGCCAGCGCCGCCGCCCGGAGGGCCTGAAGGCGGGACTCGATCACGGCGTGGTGGACCTCGATCGCAAGCTGCAGTGTGGTGCGCGCCTGGCGCTCGATGTCGCGCGTCACGGCTTCCCGAAGGTACGTGCTGGTGACCAGAAGACCGGCCGCCGGCAGGGCCACCGCCAGCAGGGTGCTCAAGACCACCCGGCGGGTAAGGGAGGCATGGCCAACGCGTTTCGCCTTCATGACGCACGTCAGTCCTTTCCCGCACAGCGTTTAAGTATTGGTCTTTATCTTACGACGACCTCATACATCACTCCTCTATAATCCTGTAATAGTAACATTCGTACTTCGATTGGGAGCTAGACCGACGTGCGAAACACAAACGACTGGCCCGGGCCGATGAGGGGCAGCAGGGGAATGTCCTCGGGGACGACGTGGGCCACCACGTTGACCCTGGGGTCGGCGGGCAGGTCCACCAGCGCCACCTGCAGTTCGCCGGAGTAGCGCAGGTAGCCCTGGTTGTCGATGGTGACGGCCCCGACGGGGCGGGCGACCGTGTTGAAAGGGGCGATGGCCGGACCCTGCGCCGCGTAGGCGCGGGAGGCGGTGGAGCGCAGGACCGCCGCGGCGGCGTCCGGCCGGTTCTGATGGGGCCGGTCCAGCAGGATCGAACGCTGGAAGTCGTCAAGCCCCGGGACCAGCCGTACCCGCAGCAGCCGGCCCTCGGCCGCCACCACCTCGCCGACGCGCGCCAGCTCCTCCGGCGTCGCCCAGGGGTCGCCGAAGAGCACGGCGTCGACCACTCCCGTGCCCAGCAGTTCGGCAGCGGCGCGCCCCGGCTCGGCATATCGGTGCTCCTCCAGCGTGGGCAGCCCGGCGCCGATCGGGCCGCGCTTCGCGCGGGTCCCCGCAATGAAGGCGGCCACCCGCAGCCCGTACTGCTTGAAGTAGCGAGAGGAGCGGAGCAGCGACTCCCGGGAGAGGCCGGTCTCGGGGCGGGGGTAGTAGTTGTGACAGGCCTCCAGCCGCTCGGGGTTGGCCCCGGCGGCCATTACCCGCGCCAGGAACTCGGGGTCGGCCGTCGAGGCGTTGAGCACGATCCGCAGCCCCTCCGGGTTCCGGGTGAACGCCGCGATGGTCTCGGGCTCGAAGCCGTAGTCCAGCCGGAGGCCGGCCAGCCCCAGCCGCCTGAGGGGGGAGAGATCCTCCGGCCTGGCACCCAGCTCCGCCAGGGCACGGGGGGCGATGTCGGCCACCACCGCCAGCCCCCGCCGCCCGGCCTCCGCCGTCAGGTCGCCCAGCTGGGCCGCGGCCTCCCTCAGCGGCACCTCGGGGATGTGCAGCGACGTGAACACCTCCCGGGCGCCGCGGGCCGCCGCCTCGTCCAGGTAGCCGGGAAGGCGCGCCGGAACGTCCGGTCCGCCCAGGTAGACGGAAACACCCCAGTCAGCCATAGGACCGCTCCTCTCACTGAACCTCGCCGGGGGCGGGTCAGTCCCCGAAGTTGAACGCCTCGGCCTCCGACATGCGCGACTCGTCGAACCCCAGCAGCCACGTGGCGATGAAGCCGGCGATGTACGAGACGATGATGCCGAGGAAGTACATGCCCACCTTGTCCACCAGCAGCGCCAGCAGCACGCCCGAGACGCCCATCGCCAGCGCACCCACGCCCGCCGTGGCGATCACGGCACCGCCGAACGCCGCCCCGATGCAGGCACCGATGAAGGGGCGGAAGAGCGGCAGGGTAACGCCGTAGATCAGCGGCTCGCCGATGCCCAGGATGCCCACGGGCAAGGCGGCGAGGATGACCCGCTTCAGGTCGGCATCCCGAGTTTTGAAATACACCGCCAGTGCGGCGCCCACCTGCCCCGCACCGGCCATGGCCAGGATCGGCAGGAGCGGAGTCTTGCCGAGGCTCTCGATCAGCTGCACGTGGATCGGGGTGAGCCCCTGGTGGATGCCCAGCATCACCAGCGGCAGGAACGTGCCGGCCAGCAGGAAGCCGGCCACCGGTCCGCCCACGTTGATGAGCCAGGTGGCGGCGTTGGTAATCCAGGTGGAGAGCGCGCCGCCCACGGGCTGGAGGACGAAGACGACGATCAGGCCGCCGACGAGCAGCGTGAGGAAGGGCGTGACGATGATATTGATGGTCTCGGGCATCACCCGCTGGATCTGCCGGTAGAGCCAGCCCAGGAAGGCGCCGGCAATCAGGGCGCCGATCAGGCCGCCTCGGCCGGGCACCATGTTCAGGGCCGTCAGGGCTGCGCCGCTGCCGCCACCCAGGAGGATGGCCCCGCCCACGGCACCGATGACCGGCGGGCCGCCCCACTCGCGGGCGGCGTTCTGCCCCACCAGGATGGACAGGAGCCCGAGGAAGGTGCCGCCCAGCAAGTTGAGGATCGCGATGACGCTGTAGCCTGCGATGGTGGTCTCGGCCGTAATGATGTTGGCCTTCTGGAGCACGTTGTTCAGCGCGGTCATCATGCCTACGGCGATGATGCCGGGAATCAGGGGCACGAACACGTTGGCGATCTTGCGCAGCAAGTCCTTGGAGCCCATGCGCGCCGACTCGACCGGCACGGGAGGGGCGGCGCGCACCGCCATGCCGGTGGCTCCGGCGGCGGCCTCGGCCACCTTCTGGGCGAGCCCGGGCCCCAGGATGATCTGGATCTGGCCGCCGGTCTGCACCACGCCCTTCACCCCCTCCACCTTCTTCAAGGCCTTCTGATCGGCCTTGGAGAGGTCGCGGGGATCGACCCGCAGGCGGGTCATGCAGCACTCCATGGCGGCGATGTTCTCCCGGCCGCCCAGCTTCTCCACCAGTTCCCTCGCGATTTTCTCTTCGCGGCTCACAGTTTCTCCTCCTGTGCAGGAAATGAGAACGGGACGAGCCAGTGGCTCGTCCCGCTAGTTTCTCCAATCTGCGGCCAGACCTGACATCTTCTTGGCCGGGGCAGGGCGGCTCGCCGCCGCTGGCGCAGACCGGCGGTATGCTCCTCGTCGGCCGGGCGTGCTCGCTCCGCTGCGCTCGCCCCGGCCTTCTGCGGACGCGCCTTCCTCTCCGCTGCCCCGGGCCGCTCACCGATAGCGTCGGCGCCCCGTCCAGCCGGAATCGGAACTCCTGGTGCACCAGCGGTGTTCAGCCGGCCTGGACCGAGCCGCCCAAGTAGGCCTCCCGCACGGCCGGATGCGACTGCAATTCCGCCGCCGGCCCGGAGAGGACGACACGCCCCGTCTCCAGCACGTAGGCCCGGTGGGCGATGGAGAGCGCCATTGCGGCGTTCTGCTCCACCAGCAGGATGGTCGTGCCCCGCTGGTTCAACTCCGCGATGATGCGGAAGATCTCCTGCACCAGCCGCGGCGCCAGTCCCATGGAGGGTTCGTCCAGGAGCAGCAGCTTCGGCCGCAGCATGAGCGCCCGGCCCAGGGCCAGCATCTGCTGCTCGCCGCCCGAGAGGGTCGACGCCCGCTGGTTCTCCCGCTCTTTCAGGCGGGGGAACCGCTCGTAGACCTCGGCCAGACTCTTCCGGAAGTCGGCGGGGCTCACCAGGTAAGCCCCCAGCTCCAGGTTCTCCCGGACCGACATGTCGGCGAAGACCCGCCGCCCTTCCGGCACGTGACCGATGCCCATGGCGACGATCTTGTGAGCGGGGGTCCGGGTGATGTCGGTGCCCTGAAAGCGGATGGTGCCGCTCCGGGGACGCACGAGCCCCGAGATCGCCCGCAGCGTGGTCGACTTGCCGGCGCCGTTGGCGCCGATCAGGGTGACGATCTCGCCCTCGTTCACCTCGAGGGAGACGCCGTGCAGGGCCTGAATATTGCCGTAGGAGACCTGAAGATCCTCCACCTGCAGGATCATGCGCCCACCGCCTTTCCGAGGTAGGCCTCCAGCACCCGGGGGTTGCGCTGGATCTCCGCCGGCGTCCCCGTGGCGATGATCTGGCCGAAGTCGAGCACCACCAGCCGCTCGCAGAGGTTCATCACGAGGCCCATCTGGTGCTCGATGAGCAGCACCGTGAGGTCGAAATCCTGCTTCACCGAGCGGATCAGTTCCACCAGCTGGCCCACTTCGGAGGGGTTCATGCCCGCGGCGGGCTCGTCCAGAAGAAGCAGCTTCGGCCGGGTGGCCAGCGCCCGGGCGATCTCCAGCCGGCGCTGGGCACCGTAGGGCAGCGAGCCTGCCTTCTCGTTGCGCCGGTCGGCGAGGTTCATCCGCTCTAGCAGCCCCTCGGCCTCCTCCTGCATGGCCCGCTCCTGCCGCACAAACCGGGGCGTGCGAAGGAACGCATCCAGCAGGCCGTAGCCACAGCGGGGATGCATCACCGCCATGACGTTCTCGAGCACGGTCATTTCCTTGAAGAGCCGGATGTTCTGGAAGGTGCGGGCGATGCCCATCTGCGTGATCTGGTAGGGCTTGTACGCGTTCAGCACGCGCCCCTCCAGCACCACGTCGCCGTGGGTGGGCGGGAAGACGCCGGTGATCACGTTGAACACGGTGGTCTTTCCGGCGCCGTTGGGGCCGATCAGCCCCACCAGCTCGCCCTTCTCCAGGGTCAGGTCGAAGTCCACCAGGGCCCGGAGGCCGCCGAAGTGGCGGGAGACGTTACGACATTCAAGCAGCGCCACGGGCGCTCCCTCCTTTCGGACGGCGCTGGAGGAGCCGGTCAATGCTGAACTCCCAGCCGCCCATCAGCCCCTGCGGGCGCAAGATCATGAGTACGATGAGGGCGAGAGCGTAAACCACGCCGCGCCACTCCAGGAACTGCTGGCCCAGCACGCCCCGCAGCGCCTCCTGCAGGAAGACCACGCCGATGCCGGCCACCACCGTGCCCGTCAGGCTGCCGAGGCCGCCCAGCACCACGATGAGCAGCACGTCAAACGACTTAAGGAACTCGAAGCTGCTGGGATGGAGGAAGGTGTAGAGGTGGGCGTAGAGGCCGCCCCCCAGCCCCGCCATGCCGCAGCCCAGGGTGAACGCCAGCATCTTGTACCGGGTGGTGTCGATGCCCATGATGTCTGCGGCGATCTCGTCCTCCCGCACGGTAATGCAGGCCCGCCCGTGGCTGGAGTTCACCAGGTTCCGGGCGATGAGGAGCACCGCGACCGCGAGCCAGAAGACCCAGGCGAAGGTGGTGAGCCGGGGGATGCCCAGCATGCCCATGGAGCCGCCCAGCGTCTTGGAAAGCTTGTCGCTGTTGTCCAGCAGCACCTTCACGATCACGCCGAAGCCCAGCGTCGCGATGCCCAGGTAGTCTGACCGCAGGCGGAGGATGGGCAGGCCCACCAGGAAGCCGATCACCGCGGCCGCCAGGGCGCCGGCGGCCAGCCCGAGGGCGAAGTTGACCGTGGTGGCGCCGTAGGTCTTGGTGATGAAGGCGGCCACGTAGGCGCCGATGCCGTAGAACGCGGCGTGGCCCAGCGAGAACTGGCCGGCGAAGCCGTAGATCAGGCTGAGGCCGGTGGCGGAGATCGTGGTGATCAGGGCCAGGTCCATGATGAGGCCCCAGTAGGGCGTGATCACACCCTGCTGCCTGAGCAGGGAGAGCACCACGTAGAGGCCGACGATCACGAGGGCGGAGATGACGGCATTCCGTGGAATGGTGACGGTGAACTTCTTCTCCGGAACGGTGACGGTGTACTTCTTCTCCACGGGCTCCACCCCCCCTACACCTTCTCCGGACCGGCCTTGCCCAACAGGCCGGCCGGACGCACCAGCAGCACGAGGATCAGCAAGGCGAAGGCGACGGCGTCCTTGAAGTCGGTGGTGAGGTAGGCCGCAGTCAGCACCTCAGCCTGTCCCATCAGCACCGCCCCGAGCAGGGCACCGGGGATGGAACCGATGCCCCCGAGCACCGCCGCGGTAAAGGCCTTCAGACCCGGCATGATGCCCATGTAAGGCCAGATCTGCGGGTAGGCCGCCGCCAGCAGGGCGCCGGCTGCAGCCGCCAGGGCCGAGCCGACGGCGAAGGTGAAGGCGATCACCTGGTTCACGTTGATTCCCATCAGCCGTGCGGCATCCATGTCCAGCGACACGGCCCGCATCGCCTTGCCGATCTTCGTGCGGTAGACCACCAGCTGCAGGATCGCCACCAGCAGGAGCGTGCTCACGATGATCAGCACCTGGATGCTGGTGACGGTCACCCCGGCCAGTTTCCACTGGATGTGCGGGATCACCTCCGGGAACTGGCGATGGTCCGGGCCGAATGCGATGTGCAGGCTGGCGAAGTTCTCGAGAAACAAGGAGACGCCGATCGCGGTGATGAGGGCCGCGATGCGGGGCGCCCCCTTCTCGCGCAGGGGCCGGTAGGCCAGCCGCTCGATGATCACGCCCAGCACCGCACAGGCGACCATAGCGGCCAGGATGGCGACGGGCCAGGGGATGCCCCGGACCAGCCCGAAGAAGGTGACAAAGGCGCCCACCATGATGACGTCTCCGTGGGCGAAGTTGATCAACTTGATGATGCCGTAGACCATGGTGTAGCCCACTGCGATCAGGGCGTAGACAAAGCCGAGTTGGAGGCCATTGACCACCTGCTCAAGTAACTGGCCCATCAGGCCCGCCTCCTTATGAATGCGGATGAGCCAGGGCCAGGCCGACCACGGCCAGGCCCTGGCGCCATATCGTTTACCTACTACGGGTTGACGATCGTAACGAACTCGTAGGTCCCGTCGGCCCGGACCTTCAGGATCGTCGCAGGCTTGATCGGGTTGCCGTTCTCGTCGAAGGAGAGCGAGCCGCCGACCGCCTGGAAGTCCTTGATGTCCTGAATGGCCTGCCGGATCTGGTCGGTGTCGTCGGTGTTGGCCACGCGGATGGCCTCGAGGAGGATGTTGGTGGCGTCGTAGGTCAGCGCGGCGAAGGAGTCAGGCCTGTGGCCGAACTTGGCCTCGAACTCCTGCACGAACTTCTGCACCGCCGGGCTGGGATCGTCAGAGGAGTAGTGGGCGGTGAAGTAGTTGCCCTCCAGCGTGGCGAAGTCCAGTTCCGTGGAGTCCCAGCCGTCGCCGCCGAGCATCGGCACGTTCAGGCCCTTCTCCTTGGCGGCACGGGCCAGCAGGGAGACCTTGTTGTAGTAGTCGGGCAGGTAGAGCATCTCGGGCTGCTGCGCCGCAACGTTGGTCATGACGGCCGAGAAGTCCGTGTCGCCCTCGGCGTATGCCTGCTCGGCGACGATCTGGCCGCCGCCGGCCTGAAACTCGGCCTTGAACGCCTCGGTGAGGCCCACGGTGTACGGATTGCCCCGGTCATAGAAGACCGCCGCCGTCTTCACGCCCAGGTTCTCCAGGGCGAACCGGGCCGCGACCTTCCCCTGGAACGGGTCGATGAAGCAGGCCCGGAAGATGAAGGGCTTCCGCGTGCCGTCGTCGTTCACGGTGACACCTGCGGCCGTCGCCGTGCCGGTGATCATCGGGATCTTGTTGTCATTGGCCACCTGGCTCACGGGGATGGTGACGTTCGAGGTGACGGAGCCGATGATGGCCTTCACGCCGTCCTGGGTGACCATGCGGGTGGCGATGTTGATGCCCTCGGTGGCGTCGCCTTTGTCATCGCCCGAGACGTACTCGATCCGGTAGTCCCCGGCCTTGTAGCCGGCCTGCTCCAGGGCGAGTTCGAAGCCCTTCTGGCTCGATTCGCCGAAGGTCTTCACGTCGCCGGTCAGCGGGGCGATCAGGCCAATCTTGATGACCTTCTCACCCGAACCGCCGCCGGAACCGGGGTCGGAACCGGCGCTGGAGTTCGGGGCCGGGCTGGTGCTCGGACCGGTGTTGGTGTTCTGCGTACTCGTCCCACCACACGCGGCGAGCACGAACACGGAAGCTGCCAGGAGCCCTGCCAATACGCGCTTCATGTTGACCCCCCTCATGTTCCTGAATACCCCTTTGTCTGGTATGTTCGGGGTATCCCCGATATTGGGTAGTGTATATTCTCTGAGAGATCAAAAAGTCCTCTTGGCGCGCCCAAGGGATTTTTTGGTTAGCAGCGAGTTGCTGCATGAACGCGCTAGAGCGGTGCAGGGTGTGGCGCTCCTCAGTCAGGTGCCGCCCGCAACAGCTCCTGCGCCAGCCGGTGGACCGCCAGGCGCAGGTGGCGGTAATACGTCGGAACGGAGAGGTGCAGTTGCTCCGCCGTCCGCTCGTGGCTGCCCCGCTTCTCCAGGAAGGCGAGGCGCAGGATCTGCCCGTCGCGGCGTTCCGCCTCGCTGCCGGCCTCCAGGCGCTCCACCACCCGGCGGATCCGTTCCTGCACCTGCGCGGTGAGGGCGCCGGCCTCCTGCTCCCCTCCCTCCCCCACGAGGAAGCGGAGCGGCTCCACCAGATCGGGGCGGGCGTAGAGGCGGTCGAAGTGGCGCAGGGCCTTGCGGAGACTCCGGACCAGCGTCTCCGGCACCTGCCCTGGCCCCGGGCTCGCCCGCGGCTCCACCGGCCGTTCCGTCGCCGGCCCGGTGCCTCGGGACGGCGGCGACCCGGCCCCGCGCAGCAGGCGGAGGACCTTGGCGTGGAGGGGCTCCGTTTGCAGGTCCAGCACGTAGCCGCGGTAGACGGTCCCGTCTGCACACGGTGCGTCCAGCCAGGGCGCCCGCTCGAACCCGATCAGCCGGAAGAACCCGTCCCAGCGCGTCTCCTCCACCTGGCCCAGCACGAGGCCCCCCTGGGGAGCAGGCGCAGGAGGTCCCGGGCCATCAGGGACTCCAGCCCGCCGGCCGTGCGCGGGTCGTAGCCGGCCACCCCCAGGTAGTACTGCTCCTTCCCGGGTGCGTAGCACTGCGCCGCCCGTGCGGCGACCGGGTGGCAGGCCAGCACCGGCACCGTCCGGTCCGTCAGCGGAACCACCGCGCAGAAGGCCATGAGCCGGCCTCCCTTCCGCAGGGCGCCGAACGACTCCGGCGTCAGCGCCAGAAGGGGCCGGATCAGGCCGAGCATGCCCCCTCTGTCCGCCGGCCGGCCCGAGGCCCGGAGATACCGCCGGTACAGCTGCTCCACCGCGTCCGCATCCTGCGCCGAGAGGCTCTGCACCTCCAGGTCGTCCTCATGCCAGAACAGGAGGTCGTGCATGAAGTCGCTGCCCGAAAGGTAGAGCTGGTCGAAGAGCCACTCGGACTCCCGGCCGTACCCGCCGGAGCGGCGGCCGTCGACGGCCTTCATGGCGCGTTCCCTTAACCGCGCGTAGGTCCCGGGCCTGCGGGCCTTCACGTCCGCCAGCACCCACTGGCGCACCGAGTCGTGCAGCATCCAGTACTCGCCGCAGCCGGTGATGAACGGCAGGCCGCAGAGCGCCCGGAACCGGTCGGCCGGTACCGGCTCGCCCAGCGCCGCCTCCAGGAGCTCCTGGTCGAAGCGGCGCAGCACTGCCGCCGCCTCGATGCAGCGGTGCAGCAGCGGATCGGAGACGTCGGCGAGGACGGCGCCCAGGAGCTGCTGCACCAGCGCCCGCACCTGGCTCCGTGCGCCGTCCAGCCGCCCGTGGCGGAGGATGAGCGGCCCGGCGAGCGAGAGCGCCAGCGGGTGTCCCCCGGAAATGCGCCTGAGGTCGTCCAGGGCGCCGTCCGGGATGCCCAGGCGCCGGCCGTATTCGTCGACCTCGCACGGAGCGAGCGGCGGCAGCTCCAGGTGACGGACCAGCAGGTTCCACCCCCCGGCCTGCCACGGGCCCAGCAACCGCTGGCGCCCCGCGGTACAGACGCGCACCCGGTAGTCCAGGGCCGGGAGCCACTCGTCCCGGAGCCAGTCCTCCACGAAGTTCCACTTTTCAAAGGTATCGAGCGCCAGGAGGATGCCGCCCTGGGCCGCCGCGTAGGCGTTGAGCGCTGCGGTGACCTCCCTGGCCGAACTGCCCGTCCCGTCGGCGGCCATGGCCCCTCGGGCGACGAGTTCCTGCCGCACCCGCGCCAGCACGTCCTCCGGCCTGGCGAAGCCCCAGCTGCCGTCCACCAAGATCGCCCGTGCGCGGCCGATCCGCTCGGCCACCAGCCGCAACAGGGTGCTCTTGCCGATGCCGCCCGGGCCATGAACGTGCAGAAGGTGCCAGTTCTCCCCCGGGCGCCTGACGAGGTCCTGGAGCAGGTCCAGCTCCCGCGCCCGGCCGACGAACAGGCTGCGCTGACGCTCCAGTAGCAGCTCCTGAATGCGCATGGTTCTTTCCTCCGCGGCCCGGGCTACCCGTGGGATCGCGCACTGCCAGTTTGTCGCCAGTGTACCATCCTGACCGGCGAAATGGGAAGGGTTTACTTAATCCTCGCCCCAGACGCGCAGGGGCGGCACCTCCCCGAGTTCGCCGAGTCGGCGGGCGCGCTCATAGAAGGCCACCAGCCCGCGGCGGTAACGGGGCCCGAACTCGTGCCGGATCAGGTCAAAGTAGTCGTCCACCACCTCCGGCGGAAGCCCCCTGCGGGCCACCCCCTCCGCCACCATCTCCGGGCGGTGGTCCCAGGAGTACTCCTGAGAGGCATGGAACACCCGCGTGACCAGGCGCAGGGCGGCCGGATCGGCCTCCGCCAGCTCCCGCCTCGCCACCCAGAGTGCGTAGACCATGGGGTGGCCGGTGAAGGCCTTCCACTCCACTCCCAGGTCCACGTGCGGAATCTCCGGGTGGGTGTGCGCCGCCAGCAGGGCGTCGTCGCCGATCAGCAGGGCCGCGTCGTGTTCCGCCAGCATCGCCTCCAGGTCCGGCGGCACCACCCGGTAGACCGGCCGCACGCCGTAGCGCAGCTCCAGGATGATGCGGGTAAGCACCACCGAGGTGGCCGAGGCGGCGGTGAGCGCCACGGGACGGCCATCCAGCTCCTCCAGCGGCCGCCGGTGGAAGAGCAAAATGGACGCGACCCGGCCGTCGGCGCTGATGGCGAGGCCGGGGATGATCACGCACTCACCGGCGTGGCGGGCGTACTCGATGCTGGAGATGGGAGTCACGTCCAGCCGCCCGTGCAGAAACGCCCGGTTGAGCACGGCCGGCGGCCCCTTCTCCACCGTCACGTCCAGCCGGACCGCCCCCTGCTCGATGCCGAAGTAGACCGGCAGGCAGTTGAGGTAGTCGATGCAGCCGATCCGGATCGCCGGGGCCGGAGCGGCCACGGCGACGCCGGGGGCAGACGGGGCTGCGGGCACCGTGCGGGTAGCGCCGGTTGCAGAGGCGGCCCCGTCTCCGGGAGCCGTGGGGGTCCCGGGGCGCGCCGGGGTAACGGTCTTGCGGAACGGATCACCCATGCTGCTTCGCTCCCCTCAGTAGACCTCCAGGATCTCGTAGAACGTGTTCCGCTTGGCCGGGATCTTGCCGGCGTCGCGGATGAGCCGGATCGCGTCGGCGGGCGTGGCGTGGAAGACGGTGCCCGCCGCGGCCACCACGTTCTCCTCCATCATCGTGCCGCCGAAGTCGTTGCAGCCGCAGCTCAGGCTGATCTGGCCGATGCGCACGCCCTGGGTCACCCACGAGGCCTGGATGTTCGGGATGTTGTCCAGGAAGATCCGGGCCACCGCCAGCGTGCGCAGATATTCGTAGCTGGAGGTGGTCACCCCGCTGTGCAGCCCCTCCGCCACCAGGGGGGTGTTGCCGGGCTGGAAGGTCCAGCAGATGAAGGACCAGAACACACCCTGGCCGTGCCGCTCGGCGGTGCGGTCCTGGACCTCCCGGAGCCGGAGGAGGTGCTCCACCCGCTCCTCCAGGGTCTCCACGTGGCCGAACATCATGGTGGACGAGCCCCGCAGCCCCGCGTCGGCGATGATCTCGTAGGTGGCCAGCCAGTCGCGCGCCGAGTCTTTGAGGGGAGCGATGATGCGGCGGGGCCGGTCGGCCAGCACCTCGCCGCCGGCGCCGGGCACCGAGTCGAGCCCGGCCTCCTTCAGCCGCTCCACCACCTCCCGCACCGGCATCTTGTACGCCCGGGCAAAGTGGCGGATCTCGGAGACGGAGAAGGAGTGGATGGCGATCTGGGGGTAGTGCCGCTTGATCAGCCGGCACATCTCCGTGTAGTACGCAAAGGGCAGTTTCGGGTGGTGGCCGCCCTGGATCAGCACCTGCGTGCCGCCACTCGCGGCCAGCTCCCCCACCTTCTGCAAGATCTCCTCGTGGCTCAGCACCCAGGCGTCGGGATCCTTCTCGTGCCGGTAGAAGGCGCAGAACTTGCAGTCGGTGACGCAGACGTTGGTGTAGTTGATGTTCCGGTCCACCACGAAGGTCACGATGCCCTCGGGGTGGAGCCGCCTGGTGATCTCGCCGGCCACCAGGCCGAGGGAGCCCAGGTCGCCCTCCCGCATCAGCACGCAGCCCTCCTCGTAGCTGATCCGGTGGCCGTCCAGGGCCTTGTGCAGGATGCGCTCCACTGCCGGGGTGGGCTCGGGTCGCGCCAGGGCGGCGTGGATCTGTTCCACCTCGTCTTGCGCCCGCTCGGCCCGCGCCGACCGTTCCATCTGCTGCACGCTTCACGCCCTCCCTTCCGCCGCCGGTTCTCCGCCGGGGGCCACCGTCCGCTCAACCCCGCCGCACGCCCCGGCCGGGGCCCCCGACTCCCGGTGCGCGCCGGTCCACCACTGTTCCGGGTCCGCCAGGAACTGCACCGGCACCGGGCCCCTGCGTCCGCCGGGGTGGAACCGGCCCGCGGCGATCGTCTGCTCGGCCGGGGAGAGGTGCACGGTCTCGGCGGTGTAGCCGTGGATGGCCCCGACCGCCACCAGGGCTGGGTCGGGCTCGGGCGGGTACTCCCGGATTACCTCGTACAGGGTGTTCCGCTCGGCGGGGATGCGCCCGGCCTCCCAGATCATCCGCAGCAGCTGCTGCAGCTCGGTGTACTGGGCGGTCTGCGCCCCGGCCATGTGGTAGATCCGCTCCTCTCGCACGGTGCCGTCGATGTCGTTGGCGCCGAAGTGGAGCGCCACCTGCGTGATGGCCGGCGAGCTGGCGATCCAGTAGCTCTTGATGTGGGGGAAGTTATCCAGCATGAGCCGGCCCACGGCGATCACCCGCAGGTCGTCGTAACCCGTGGGGCCCGGCAGGTGCGCCAGCCCCGTATTCTCCGGGTGGAACCGGAGCGGGATGAACGCCTGGAAGCCGCC
The DNA here is from genome assembly GCF_040797425.1 of Symbiobacterium sp. Classification (NCBI taxonomy): domain Bacteria; kingdom Bacillati; phylum Bacillota; class Clostridia; order Eubacteriales; family Symbiobacteriaceae; genus Symbiobacterium; species Symbiobacterium sp. Next base: position 56,987 of record NZ_JBFNEH010000016.1, read on the forward strand.
GCTCCGGTCCTGTTGCTCCCGCAGCCGGATCAGGTGGTCCACCCGCTCCTCGGGGGTCTCGATGGTTCCGTAGAGCATGGTGGCGTTGGACTTCAGCCCCAGCCGGTGCGCGGTGTCGTGGACGTGGAGCCACTCCTCCGCCGTCTCCTTCGGCTTGCAGATCGCCTCCCGCACCCGGGGGGCGAAGATCTCCGCCCCGCCGCCGGGCAGGGAGCCCAGCCCCGCCTCCTTCAGTTCCAGCAGCACCTGCTCCAGCGAGAGGCCGGAGATGCGGGTGAAGTGGATCAGTTCGATCGCCGTGAAACACTTCAGGTGCACGTCGGGGCAGGCCGCCTTCACGGCCCGGAGCATCGCCGGGTACCACTCCCAGGGGAGGTCGGGGTGCAGGCCGCCGACCATGTGCAGCTCCGTCGCCCCTTGCGCCACGGCCGCCCGGGCCTTGGCCACGATCTCGTCGATGGACAGGGTGAACGCCCGGGGGCTGCGCCGGCTCTGGCCGAAGGCGCAGAACTTGCAGTGGATGGCACACACGTTGGAGTAGTTGATGTGGGCGTTGTTGTTGAAGTAGACCTGGTCGCCCACCCGCAGCCGCCGGGCCAGGTTGGCCAACTGCCCGACGGCAAACAGGTTCGGGTGGGTCATCAGGGTCACGCCGTCGTCGAAGGAGAGCCGCTCACCGGCCACCACCTTGCGGTAGATGGGGGCCAGGCGGGCGTCGAGGGTCCGCTCCAGAAGGGTGCTCACGCCCATGTGTCCGCTCCTTCCGCTCGAATGTCGTCGGAGACGCTGCCTCTACTGTAACGAGACCGGGGCGGCGGTGGGGGCCCGTGGAGGGGCAATGTCCGTTTTGTGACACTTGTCGACCGGACCGGCGCCCTGCGCTGCGGCATGATGGGAAGGAGACAGAACCCAGGGGAGGAAAGGCCGTGAACGGACCGAAGCTGCCGCTGCTGACCAACCGGGCCGACACGCTGAAGTACGAGGACGGGGTGGTGCGGATCCTCGACCGGCGCCGGCTGCCGGAGGAGATCGTCTTCGTGGACTGCCGGGACTACCGGGAGGTGGCCCGGGCCATCGTGGACATGGTGATCCAGGGGGCGCCGCCCCTCGCCTACGCCGCCGGTTACGGCCTGGCCCTGGCCTGCCGCCAGAGCCGGGATCTCCCCGCGCCGGAGCGCCGCCGGGCCCTGGAGCAGGCCCACCGGGAGCTGCGGGCCACCCGGCCCACGGGGGCCGACATCTTCCCGCTGCTGGACCGGGCCCTGGCCCTGGCGCTGGCCGCCCTCGAAGAGGGGCGCGACCCGGAGGCGGCGGTGAGGGAGTTCGTGGACGGGCAGATCCGGGCCGGCGACCGGGCCGCCCGGCTGTGCGGCTCCCATGCCGCCGGCCTGCTGGAGGACGGCGACCGGATCCTCACCCACTGCTTCGCGGGGGCGGCGCTGAACTACATGCTGTACTTCGCCCTGGAGGCCGGGAAGCGGATCGAGCTGTTTGCCACCGAAACCCGCCCCTACCTGCAGGGGGCCCGGCTCACCGCCGCCCAGGCCCGGGAGATCGGCGTGCCGGTCACCCTGGTGACCGACAACATGCCGGGGTACCTGTTCTACCGGGGGATGATCACCAAGTACGTGACCGCGGCCGACTCCATCGCCCTGGACGGCCACGTGTCCAACAAGATCGGCACCTTCCAGTACGCGGTGCTGGCGCACCACTTCGGCGTGCCCTTCATCGTGCTGGGCTACGATGGCCCCGACCGCGACCGGGCCACCGCGGCGGACATCCCCATCGAGGAGCGGGACCCGGAGGAGGTCTTCTATTGCCGCGGCGTGCGCACCGCCGCGGAGGGGATCCGGGGGTACTACCCGGCCTTTGACATCACGCCGCCGCAGTACGTGAGCGTGATCGCCACGGACCGGGGGCTGTTCACGCCCTGGAACATCCGGGACTATTTCAAGGCGCCGCCGCCGGGGGAGTGACCCGGCGGGCGGAGTTCCTGGAGCCCGCATCTGGCGGTGACCGCCGAGGCGGCCTGGAAGGGTGGCCTGGAGCCCATGACGGATGCCGACGTGATCGTGGTAGGAGGCGGCCCCGCGGGGATGATGGCGGCCGCGGCCGCCGCCGGGGCCGGTGCCCGGGTGCTGTTGCTGGAAAAAGGCGACCGGCTGGGCCGCAAGCTGATCATCTCCGGCGGCGGCCGCTGCAACGTGACCAATCGCAAGCCGGTGCCGGATCTGATCCGGCACATCCCCGGCAACGGCCGGTTCCTGTACAGCGCCCTGTCGCAGTTCGGCAGCGAGGAGATCATTCGCTTCTTTGAGGAACTGGGCGTTCGGCTCAAGGAAGAGGACGACGGCCGGATGTTTCCCGCGACCGACCGGGCGGTCACGGTGGCCGGTGCCCTGGTGAAGCACCTGCGGGATCTGGGCGTGCAGATCCGGCCCCGGGCGCCGGTGGAGCGCCTTCTGCTGGACGATCGCCGCTGCACCGGCGTGGTGCTGCAGGGCGGGGAGAGCCTGCGGGCCCCCGCCGTGGTGGTGGCCACCGGGGGCAAGTCGGTCCCCCGCACCGGCTCCACCGGCGATGGATACGAGTGGGCCCGGGCGGCCGGCCACACCGTCACGCCCCTTTACCCCACCGCGGTGCCGCTGGTGCTGGGCGATCCCGTCATCGCGGGCCGGTCGCTCCAGGGCATCTCCCTGCGGGACGTGACCCTGACGCTGCACGACCCCCGGGGCAAGCGGCTCACCACCGAGCGGGGGGACATCGTCTTCACCCACTTCGGCGTTTCGGGTCCCTGTGCGCTGCGGGTGAGCCACTACGTCTCGGTGGCCCGCAGGAAGCTGGGGGACGTTCCGCTGCGCCTGGACATCGACCTGTTCCCGGACCGGAGCCAGGAGGACCTGATGCGGGAGATCGGCAGCCAGGCGGCGGCGGAGCCCAGGAAGACCGTGAAGACGGTGCTCAGGCGCCTGCTGCCGGACCGGATGGTGCCCCTGGTCTTGGAGAGGTCCGGGGTTTCCGGGGAGACCACCGGCGCGCACCTGCCGAAGGCCGGGCTGGCCGCCCTGGTGCGGCTTCTGAAGGCGCTGCCGTTTACCGTCACGGGCACCCGGCCCCTGGAGGAGACCTTCGTCACCGGAGGCGGCGTGAGCATCCGGGAGATCGACCCCCGGACCATGGCGTCCCGGCTGATGGAGGGGCTCTTCTTCGCCGGCGAGGTGATGGACGTGCACGGCCACACGGGGGGATACAACATCACCATCGCCTTTTCCACGGGGTACGCCGCCGGCACCGCCGCTGCGCGCCTGGCCCTGGGAAGGTCCGGCGAATAGGGTGCGGCGGCGTGGCGGTGGGAACCTTTTCCTCGGGACGGAACCGGGTGCGGGGCGGCTGCGTCCAACAGGCGCACACGGCATCAAGGAGGCACTTTCCGTGAAAGCAATGTTCCGCTGGACCGCAGCTTCCCTCGGACTTCTGGTCCTGGGTGCGGCTCTGATCGCTGGCTGCAGCGCCCGAACGCAGCCACCCGTCCCCTCCGGTTCCGACGCAAACGGCCCAACGTCCGCAGGCAGTGCCGCACCGGGGGCATCTCGGGAGCAGGAGCAACCTGTGCCGGAGGCGTCCCGAGAGCAAGAGCCCACCGCGCCGGGGACATCCCGAGAGCAGGAGCCCGCCGTGCCAGAGGCATCCCGAGAGCAGGAGCCGGCCGTGCCGGCGGCGGACGAGATCTGCCTGAAGCCGGAAAACGCCTCCGGCATTACGTTTGACCTGTACAAGCCCCAGGGGGACAGCACCTTCCGGGCGGAGGCCGGTTGGACGATTGCCGCCCCGGCCATCCCGCTGCTGGGCGCTGTCCGCTTCCCGGCAGCGGTGGACCGGGAAAGCGTGACCATTCGCCTGACCCCTGACGAAGGTTGGGAAGCCCGGCCGGTCCAGGGCGAAGGGCTACCGGACACCATGGTGCTGTTTCAGTTCACGCCTGCGCAGAGCGACCCGACTGAGGCCATACCCTGGGGCAGACCCGGATGGCTCACCCTCACCGTGGAGGGCGCCAGGACGCCGGATGGGCAGCCGCTGCAGACCGGGGCGGTCAGCCTGCGGATCTATGCCTACAGCAGGGAGATGCAGGACTCCCACCCGTACCTGGTGCAGTGCTATAGCAGCCTGGGAGTGGCCCCGCCCGGGGAAGGGCTGTGAGGTCGTTGCAGAACGCGACAAAGGACCCGCCGGAGGGGACGGCGGGTCTTTCCGTAGCCTCACTCTTTGGTATAGTGAAGAGGACAAGCGCTAACGGACGATCCGCGATGCGAGGGAGAGCCGATGACAGAACCCAGACAGCCGGCTTCGGTCGACACGGTGATCATCGGCGGGACGGCCGCCTATCACCTGGCGTTCGACCCGGGCTGGACGGAGCGGATGGTGGAGACCCCCTTCGGCCCCGCCGGCCCGTTCCGCATCTTTGCGGTGGCGGGGCGGCCGGTCGCCTTCCTCAGCCGGCACGGGGGCGAGGGGCGGCTGGGGGTGACGCCGCCCTTCATCAACTACCGGGCCAACGTTTGGGCGGCCCGCGCCCTGGGCGCCCGCCGGATCCTGAGCTGGAACAGCGCCGGGTCGCTCGTCCGCTCGCTGCCCCCGGGGAGCCTGGCGGTGGTGTCGGACCTGATCGACTGGACCCGCCGGCGGCCGGACAGCTTCGGGGCGGCGGCGCGGGATCCGGCGGTGCGCGACACGGTGGTGCGCCATCCGGCACCGCCCGCCGGACATGCCACCGGACCCGCATGCGCCGAGCTGTTCGACCCGGACCTGCGCGCCCGGCTGGTGCGGGCGGCGGCGGCCTGCGGCCACCGGGCCGCGCCCGGGGCGGTCTACGCCGCCACCGAGGGCGCCCGGCTGGAGACCCGGGCGGAGATCGCCCTGCTCGCCCAGGCGGGGGCCGAGCTGGTGGGCATGACCCTCGCACCGGAGGTCTTCCTGGCCCGGGAGCTGGGGATGGCGTACGGGTCGATCTGCTGGGTGTCCAATTACGCGACGGGCGTGCCCTTCGACGGGCCGGAGCAGCGGCTCTTCGGCCCGGAGGTGGGGCAGCTGATGTTCCGGATCATACGCCGGCTGCTGGAGGAGGAGGCGACGGAGAATGCGTGAGGTGCTGTTCATTCTGCCGGAGGCAATGGCCGCCGGGGCAGGTTCACCTGGGGCTGGGCACCCCGGGCTCCGGCACCCCGGGACCGGGGTTCCGGAGACCGCGTATTCCGGGACCGGTGCCTTCGACCGGCTGATCCTGCACGAGACGCCCTACGGGAAGGTGGAACAGCGGGGCCCCGCGCTCGTCCGGACGGCGGGAACCGACCCCCGGGCCCTGATCTACGCAGCCAAGACGGCCGGCGCGTCCGCCGTTCTGGCCGCGGCGCGGGTCGAACCGGTCAGCCCCCTCCTGGAGCCGGGCGACCTGGTCGTCCCGGTGGACGTGATCGACCTCACCCGCCTGCTCCCCCCGACCTTCTTCGTGGGGAAGGGCTACGGGTTCATCCGGCTCGACCCGCCGTTCTGCCCGGAGCTGTCGGCGGCCTTGTATGCCACGGCGCGCGAAAAGACCCCCCGGGCGTTCCGGGGGGCGACGTACGTGGGGCTGGACGGATCCCGGGAGGCGACGCCGGCCGAGCGGCGGATGTACCGCACCTGGGGCGCGGACGTCGTCGGTTCCGGGCTGGTGCCGGAGGCGTTTCTCGCCCGGGAGCTGGAGCTGTGCTACGCCGCGCTGACGGTGGTCAGGGAGGCGCAGGCAGACGTACTGGCTGTTCTGGAGCGGGCCGCGCAGCTGGCCCCGGTCCGGCGAAGCTGCAGCTGCGGGCGGGCGATGGCCGGCGCCCGGGCGCAGGGGCTGATTGGCGAGGACTGGCGGGAGTGGATGGACTGAGCAAGGATCGACTTCGCATCCAGCCAGACGTAGGGGTAACGGCCCTCCAACGGTCGATTACGGAAAGCCTGAACCACCTCATCCAACTCGGCGCACAGCAGCGAAACCTGGCTTCTGCTTACACCCGTCATGCCCAAGGCTTGTACGAGGTCATCGACCTTGCGTGTACTCACCCCGTTCACGTAAGCCTCCAGAACCACCGCCACTAAAGCCTTTTCTGCCCGCCGGCGCGGTTCCAGGAAGCTGGGCATGTACGATCCCTTTCGGAGCTTTGGGATCTGCAGGTCAATCGTCCCAACCCGCGTATCCCACTGCCGCTCACGATAGCCGTTGCGGTAGGTGCTGCGCTCGCCCGATCGCTCGTACCGGTCCGCGCCGATCCGCTGAGAGACCTCCAGCTCCATGAGACCCTGGGCGAGCACCCGCAACCCTTCCCGAAGGAAGTCGAAGTCATCCACACCGGTCTTGCGCAGAAGCTCCTCCAATGCGATCCTAAAGGTGGTCACCTGCGGGATCCTCCTTTGCGATGTACTGGTCCTACTTCGCATGGAACCCAAAGGTGACCACTTATGTCAAGTGATCCCTGCACCCCCTTAGATGGTTGCCGGAGATGACCATCTAGTCGGGGTGCTTTTTACACCACTACTGTGGACTGTAGCCCGTGCCGCGGGGCGGGAAATCGCTTCAATAGAGCCACGGCTTTTCAGCCGTGGATACTCGACGTTGCGGAGCGCCAGGGCGCCGGCGTCGTCGTAGCTTCAATAGAGCCACGGCTTTTCAGCCGTGGATACCTACTGGCCGTGGGACGAGGAGTGGTACAAGCCCAAGGCTTCAATAGAGCCACGGCTTTTCAGCCGTGGATACGTTCTGGTGATTCATGTGGAGCCAAACACCAGGACACAGGGCTTCAATAGAGCCACGGCTTTTCAGCCGTGGATACACGGCTCCTCGCAGGTGTTTGCCTACGACTCCTCGCGCTTCAATAGAGCCACGGCTTTTCAGCCGTGGATACGGCACGATCCCACGCCCTCCTCGGTGTACAGCACAATGCTTCAATAGAGCCACGGCTTTTCAGCCGTGGATACCTGGCTGACAGCGCCCAGGTTGTCGGCTTGTTTGGTGCTTCAATTGAGCCACGGCTTTTCAGCCGTGGATACGTCCTGCTGACGGGTAAAGCGGTACGTCTCGGAGTTGTGCTTCAATAGAGCCACGGCTTTTCAGCCGTGGATACCCAGTTTCGCCCCGCTCCAGGGAATCGACTGCTCCAACGCTTCAATAGAGCCACGGCTTTTCAGCCGTGGATACAGTAGGAATGGGACATGGTGGTGCTGGACGAGTCGTAGCTTCAATTGAGCCACGGCTTTTCAGCCGTGGATACTCGCGCCTTCGGCAGTGTCTTCCGGTATCTCCGCAGCGCTTCAATTGAGCCACGGCTTTTCAGCCGTGGATACTGGGCAGGGTGCCTGAGTACCCCCTCGTCAACGCACAGCTTCAACTGAGCCACGGCTTTTCAGCCGTGGATACCATGCGGGCCAAGACCGAGTACGTCATGGAAACCAACGCTTCAATTGAGCCACGGCTTTTCAGCCGTGGATACTCCGATGAGGATGAGGAGTATGAGGCGAGGCTGGTGTCGCTTCAATTGAGCCACGGCTTTTCAGCCGTGGATACGCTATATGCCGTCGGCCTTCCAGGTGCGCGCAGCCGGCTTGCTTCAATTGAGCCACGGCTTTTCAGCCGTGGATACGTCGACCAGGAGCATCCGGCGGAACGTGCTCATGTGCTTCAATTGAGCCACGGCTTTTCAGCCGTGGATACTCTACGCCTGGGCGGCAGAGCAACTCTTCCCCGAGGTGCTTCAATAGAGCCACGGCTTTTCAGCCGTGGATACGTCCGACCCTGGGCCACCACCACGCCCAGCGCCTGGCTTCAATAGAGCCACGGCTTTTCAGCCGTGGATACGGCATTCTTCGTCTCCAGGACTGGGACGTGAAGGCGGCTTCAATAGAGCCACGGCTTTTCAGCCGTGGATACAGCGCCTGCCTGGAGCCCTTGTGCCACA